>NZ_JBNGOY010000034.1:0-63225 GCF_050589805.1 Carboxylicivirga fragile
ACTTTAGGGGAGGTTTGGAGGGGTAGAAATAAAGGTTAAGTTTTAATCTATAAGTTGTCTGGATTTTAAATTCTCTTTTGAGACAGCCTCTTTTTTTTATTGGATCAAAACAATCCATAATAAAAGACCCTGAAGCAAAATGCACCAGAGCCAAACAGACAAGTTTATTTTATTTACTTAAATACGCTTCTAACTTTCCTTCTTCAAGCACCTCAACTAATCGCTTCAGCTCCTTAGTTAATTTCATCTTATTGATAGGGTTATTGCAATAATTTAGCAACGAAACTAAAGTTCCATCCTCTATTTCTTTCTGACTCGCACCTTCATTTTCTATTACCGTTAAGGCATAGCAACTCAAATATAAATTCTTTAAATCATCGCGCTCTTCCGTCATTAAGAAAACATCCTCATTGATTAAAGCAGACAAATCTTCTGATTTTGATAACCAAGCTTTCACAAAAGCAGTAGCCCTATCACGCTGAACATCTTTTTTATCGTAGCGTGTTGCCGTTAAATAATAACAACAATCCAAAACATATTCTTCTGCATCTTTTAATTGCTCCTTATCATTTAATTCAATATCGTTTAAATAAGAAAAATCTTGAGCCTTTGTTGAAACTGCTAGAACTAAAGCTATCAGTGTTATAATTAATTGTTTCATAATTTCAGTTTTCATTTAATAATTTCTGAAAGTGTTAAGTAGTACGGCCTTACGGATAAACGACTCAATTATTTTGACAAACAGCCACATCACATAGACTAACACACAAAAATCATTAACGAAAGTTTTCAACAAAAGAGCTAACAATCAGATTTACAAAGCAGTAAAACAATGGATTATTTAAGCTCTTTTTAGCAATAAATAATTAAGGAAAGTATAGATATAACACCCAACACAAAAATTAAAGAAACACTCTAAACCAGCAAACACCATTAACAACAAACTAAAGGCATTTGCCAAGCCTGAAGCCCCAATAATATATAGAACAAATATTAAACCTGTAAATATAAAACCTAAACGGGCAGCAAATACCTTAGGCGCTCTATCAATTTGTGGCGCATTTGAAAACCATTTTGACGCAAGGTAATAAGCAATCTGACCAACAACACTATAGCGGCGGCCAACGAAACCACGCTGAAAAAAATCAAATACCAATAAAAGTGGAATTACAAATGAATTTAAAAGCATACTTACACCCAACAACAAAATAACTATAAATGCTGACACCCTTGGCTGGGCTTCCGATATACGATTTCCTGAAATGGGACAAGTAATATTTTTCATAACAATCAATTAAATAATCTTCACTATTAAGATGCTTTTATCTTTTTCCATTGCAAATATAGAAACATTTACCATATATCATTCTTTTTTAGTGTATTTTTTTATTAATAACCCCAAATAACCTTATTTTATTAGCATTATTTTTCATTGTTTTTTTATATGATTTAATGCAATAAGATAAAAAAAACCGACATAAAATATGTCGGTTGCAATACATTATACTAGAATATGATCTCTAAATCACCTGCTTTCGCTGCCTACGAAAAAACAGGAATAAGAATGTTGATTTTAATAGAACACCCGAGGCAATCAGCCAACCATACATATGCTTTAATTCAGGCGAACCCTTTACAAATACCCCTGTTAGAACCAACGACACACCAATTGGTAACAATACTATTTCTGCACCTATTTTAAATCGCCCCGACCTAATTCCAATTATCAAGTAAATAGCTTTTAGCAAACCACCCAATGAAAACAACACCACAGGCAAGATTCCTGAAACTCCAGATATACGTAGAATTATTGCAGTTAATATAAAAACACCTCCAACAATCAGGAGTGATTTAACTCTTCCCATATTCTCTTTTGTTTTATTCAATACATAAAAAGCTTTAACATCCAATGGTGCAAAGCTGAGAACTTCAAAAGTAACACATCCATTATTAAGTCCAATTATATAACAATATTATTGTGAGCTTTACTATATTTACAATACATAACACCCTAATCGAAACTTAATAATGAAAATAGCCAGCATACTAATTTTTCTTGGAATCATACTTAGCGTTCATTTCACGGTTAATTATTACATTTATTCACGTGGCATTCAATGCCTCCAAGGCGCTCCACAACTCAAGAGCTTTTTCAGAGCCATCATGATTATATTAGTCATTGCCTATCCTCTTGGTCGCTTCCTTGAAAAAATATGGTACTCTCCTGTCGCAACCAGCCTCCATTGGATTGGTGCCTTTTGGTTTGCAGGCATGCTATACTTCACTCTTAGTTTAATTACGATAGATTTAATTCGCCTTATTAACCTAGCTTTCCATTTTCTCCCGGCGAAAAACACAGATTCATACGAAAAACTAAAACTCTTTTTAGGATCAGGTGTAACTATGCTGATTCTCTTGCTAATGTTGGCTGGCTTTATCAATGCTTGGACCCCCAAAACATCACGACACAACATTACCATTAATAAATCAGCGGGAGAAATAACAGAACTGCGGATTGTTGCCGTTTCCGACATTCATCTGGGCACCATTATCGGTCCTCGAAAAACCGAAAAACTGGTTCAATCCATCAACCGCCTTAAACCTGATATTATATTACTCGCTGGCGACATTGTGGATGAAGATGTTCAACCCGTAATAAAACAAAACCTTGGCGAGAGCCTCAAACAACTCAAAGCTCCCTTGGGTATTTATGCTTCAACGGGTAATCACGAATACATTGGTGGCGTTGAACGAGCAGCAAAATACCTTTCGGAACACGGCTTGACTCTTCTACGGGATTCAAATATCCTCATAAACAATTCCTTTTACATTATCGGACGCGAAGACAAGGACAAGAACAGAAGCAGAAGTGCATCTGAACGCAAAGATTTAGATCAATTACTTCTTGACATCGACAAGGCTAAACCAATGATCCTACTTGATCATCAGCCTTTCAATCTTGATGAAGCGACCAAAGCAGGCATAGATCTGCAAATATCCGGACATACTCACCACGGGCAACTTTGGCCAATCAACTACATCACCAAACGAATTTTTGAAGTGAGTCGAGGATACAAACAGAAAGAGCAATCGCATTTTATTGTGAGCACAGGGTTTGGAACATGGGGACCACCCATCAGAACGGGGAATCGTCCGGAGATATTAGAGATTACACTTAAGTTTAATCCTTAAAATTTCATAACAATATTAAAGTACAAAATGCCATAAAATCCTATATTTGCAGCAGCAATACCGCACACACTTGTGCTTTAGAAACGATTGCTGATTAACCTTAATCTGATTTTGGCAGAATGATTCGGCTATTTTATATTTTTTTATTCTTAAGCTTTATATCAAAGGTAGCAGGCCAAACAGTACTCGTAAGAGATCACCAAAGCCTTCAGCCTCTTGAGCTCGTAACGATTTTTACTCAAAATCCAATTAAGAGTACTGTCACAAATATGAAAGGACAAAGCTCTATCCAAGAATTTGTAAACCTCGACAGCATTCATTTTAGACTAATTGGCTACGAAACCATAATTATTAATTATGCAGACCTAAAGAACAGACAGTTTGAGGTACTGATGGAGCAAAGCGAATTATCGCTTGATGAGGTGGTGGTATCTGCAACAAAATGGAAGCAAGGCAGAAGAGATACGCCATCTAAAATATCAGTTCTTAAACCCAAGGATGTTAGCTTCCTAAATCCTCAAACAGCAGCCGATCTTATTGAAAAAACAGGTGACGTATTTATTCAAAAAAGTCAGATGGGTGGCGGCAGCCCAATGATTCGAGGATTTGCAACCAATCGTGTATTAATAACGGTTGATGGTGTAAGAATGAACAATGCCATATTCCGAAGCGGAAACATTCAAAACATTATATCACTCGATCCCTTTGCAACTAACAGAGCCGAAGTGATATTTGGCCCAGGCTCAATCATTTATGGAAGCGATGCCATTGGCGGTGTGATGGGCTTCTATACATTTGATCCCATCCTCTCTCATGGAGAGCGAAACTTCGACCTAATTCGTGCAAATACCAGATACTCATCAGCCAATAGTGAAATAACCGGACATGTTGATTTCAACCTTGGATTCGACAAGTGGGCTTCCTTTTCAAGCATCACCTATTCTAAATATGGTGATCAGAAAATGGGCAAAAACGGCCCAGATGATTATTTACGCTCTGAGTATGTGGAAAGACAAAATGGTGTTGATGAAATAATCGATAATCGGGAACCAACAAATCAGATTCCCAGTGGCTATAATCAATTGAACTTAATGCAGAAGTTTAAGTATGCACCTAATGATCGGTGGCAACTTAATTACGGCTTCCATTATTCCGAATCCTCAAATGTTGATCGCTACGATCGTTTAATTCAATATAAGGACGATGCCTTACGCTATGCCGAATGGTATTATGGCCCACAAGTTTGGCTAATGAATAATCTTAACATTCAGCACTCTGGCACCAGTAAAATGTACGACCACGTTCAAATTCTAGCTTCACATCAATTCTTCAAGGAAAGCAGACACAGTAGAAGCCTTAATGCCATTGACAAGAAACACCGAACTGAAAAAGTAAATGCCTACAGTATAAACATAGATTTAGAAAAAGGCTGGAGAGATGGTAATCGCTTATTTTATGGTTTTGAAACCGTAATAAACAAGGTTAATTCCAAAGGTCAAAAAGAAGACATAAGTAATAACACCTGTATCCCAGATGCTTCACGCTATCCAGATGGATCTATATGGTTATCAATGGCAGGATACGGAAACATACTTCATAAGTTCAATGAGAAAACAAGTTTTCAAGGTGGATTAAGATACAATTACATCTATCTAAATGCCGATTTCAACAATGACTACTACGACTTTCAGTTTACCAATGCACGCATTAATACAGGTGCGGTAACAGGAAGTGCCGGGCTCATCCATAACCCTATCGACCACTGGCAACTAAGTGCTACTATAGCTACAGGATTTAGAGCGCCTAACATTGATGATGTGGGAAAAGTATTCGATTCTGAGCCTGGATCAGTTGTAGTTCCTAATCCAGACTTAAAACCTGAATATGCCATAAATGGAGAACTGGGAGCGGCTGTTGTTGTGGTTAAAAAACTCAAAATTGATTTTGCAACGTATTATACCATATTAACCGATGCCATGGTACGTCGTGATTTCACACTTAATGGTGAAGAGTACATTATGTACGATGATGAATTAAGTAAAGTGCAAGCCATACAAAATGCTGCTCATGCCTATGTTTATGGTATTCAATGCGGATTTGAGTTTAAACTTAAATCTGGCATCAGTGCCTCATCTCGCTTCAACTACCAAAAGGGCGAAGAGGAACTGGAAGATGGCACCTATTCGCCAATGCGCCATGCGCCACCTTGGTTTGGATCGAGCCACATTAGCTATAAAAACGAAAAACTAAAACTGGATTTCAACCTACAATACAATGGCCAGGTAGCCTACAATAATATGCCAGCCAGCGAAATTAGTAAAACACACATTTATGCACTCGATGGCAACGGTAATCCATACTCCCCTTCCTGGACAACCATGAATATTCGTGGGCAATATCAGATAAATGATGCTTTACTCGCCACCGCTGGCATCGATAACCTAACAGACAAACGCTATAAAGGTTATTCATCAGGCATTGCTGCTCCGGGAAGAAATTTCATTATTTCACTCATGTTATCATTGTAATGGATAAATAATCCCCCTCAAACGTTAATTAAAGCCAAAAAACACATTTAGACCAAGTCAAGACTACTCATTATCAAAAAATAGGTCTATCTTTGCGCCCGATAATAAAAACAAGACCTCTCTGGTCACTTTCCGTAGCATTTCGTAGCATAGCTAAAATTCTGGGTAACCGCTGCATGAACGTGAAAACGAGTGGTAAAAGAATTTTTTATGCAAACATTTAAAGACACAGGTCTTCCCGAGGAGATTCTGAAAGCTATTGGTGAGCTCGGTTACGAAACACCAACCCCTATTCAAAGTAAAACTATTCCTGAAATTTTAAATCACGGAAATGACTTAATTGCTTTGGCACAAACCGGCACAGGTAAAACTGGCGCTTTCGGTCTACCTGTAATACCACAGGTGGTTACCGAAGAAAAAAGAGTTCAAGCACTTATCCTTTGTCCAACACGTGAACTGTGTTTACAAATCACAAAGGATTTACAGAAATATGCTAAATATTACAAAGATTTATTTGTAACACCTGTATATGGTGGTACTGAGATACGTACACAGATGAGAGCTTTGAAAAAAGGGTCTCACATTGTTGTTGGTACGCCAGGCAGAATGAATGATCTTATCAACCGTAAGGCAATTGAATTAGGTGATGTTCGTTGGTTAATCCTTGATGAAGCTGATGAAATGCTTAACATGGGTTTCAAAGACGATCTTGAAAGCATCATGGCGCAAACACCAGAGTGGCGTCAAACGCTATTATTTTCGGCAACCATGCCTGCTGCGATTGCAAAGATGTCGAAGAAGTACATGTCTGATCCAGTGGAACTAAGCGTAGGTGCTAAAAACGCTGGAGCAAGTAACGTGGAGCATCAATTCTACATGGTGCAAGCTCACGATCGCTACAAAGCCTTAAAGCGAATTGTTGATGTTACACCTGATGTATACGGTATTATCTTTTGCCGTACACGACAGGAAACAAAAGACATTGCTGATAAATTGATGGCTGATGGTTACAATGCCGATGCTATTCATGGTGATTTATCACAAGCACAGCGCGATATGGTTATGCACCGTTTCCGCAAAAAGCACCTTCAACTATTGGTAGCTACCGATGTGGCTGCTCGTGGTATTGATGTAAACGATCTAACACACGTTATCAACTATAATTTACCTGACGATATTGAGGTATACATCCACCGTAGTGGGCGTACTGGACGTGCCGGCAAAAAAGGTATCGCTGTTACAATCATTCACTCGCGTGAGATGCACCGCATCAAAGCAATCGAAAAAATTGCTAAGAAAACATTCGAGCGTAAAATGGTTCCTAAGGCAGATGAAATTTGTGAAAAACAATTGTTCAGCTTCCTGGATCGAGTTAGCGTTACCGAACTAGAGGAAACTTCACCAGTGAATGCGTTATTACCTGCTGCCTATGATAAGCTAGCAAATATGGAACGCGAGCAATTGATCAAGCAATTTGTGGCTGCTGAATTTAACCGTTTCATGGAGTATTACAAAGATGCGCCAGACTTAAATATCTATAAAGAAGATAGAGGCCGTGGTGGTAGAGATCGTCGTGATGGTGGAAGAGGCCGTGACAATGCTGACTTCAGCCGCTTATTCATTAACGTTGGTAAGGTCGACAAGATTACCTCTGGTGATATCATTGGTTTAATTAACAGCAAACTAAAAGGTGTTACAGTAAAAGTTGGTAAAATTGAACTACTGCGTAACTTCTCATTTGTTGAAGTTGATAAAGCGTACGAGCAAGATGTAATTACCAAACTTAGCAAAGCTAAGATGAAAGGCAAAAGCGTAAACTTAGAAGTAGCTTCGCCAAAACCTTCATCTTCATCCAGAAGAAGACCGCAGTCAGGACGCAAAAAACGTTACTAAGGAATTAGTGAACTAATATATAAAAGGGGAAAATCAATGTGATTTTCCCCTTTTTTATTTCTATTGAACAGTTTCAATCAAATCATCCAATAACTTTAAGTGCTTTTCGGGTTCTTTAGCATCTAGCAAACCACAAATTACACCTTCCTTATAGTTAAGCACTACCTTGCCTATGTAAGGGTCGTCAAATTGATACCGCTTCTCTTTCAATCGCTTCTTATATTTGAGTCTAGTAAAGTAACGCTCAATTACAGCTCTGCAATGTTCATCATCTCCTTTATAAGCAAACAAACGAATTGATTCTCCCTCGTTTTCATAAACAACGGTACAGGCGCCATTAAAGCCAGTAATACCCATAAAATTCTCGGCCATATAGCGCTCAGTAGAAGCTACTTTAAATTTCTTTGGAAACCATGTGAATTGCTCAGGCAATGCACAAGGCTCGCAAATAAGCGAAGCCACTTGTTTCGAAAACTTTAGTAATTCATCTTCGGGAACAGCCGGATAGCCATTGTAAACTTTTACGTAGTAATCTTTTGCAAGAAAAAACACAGCTCCACTCTCAATAAAACCCTCAGCTCCGATGCTGCTTAATTTAGCTCCTTGCGGACGTTCTTCGGTGTAAATACCAAAGGCAAACATAGGATTCTTATGGCGATACAGCTCTAATGTCACAAGTTTTCCATCGGGATTAGCATAATCAACTACCCATAAATCCTGAAACTTGTAACCAAGGTAAAAATCTGATGCTCCGTTTATATAATCATACAAATTATCACGATCATAAAATTGTTTTTCACCAGAGATACTATAACCATCAACCTTCTTAAATTGCTCAGGATAATCCTGAGAAAAACCATTTAGTGCTACAACAAACACCAACATCACTACAAAAAATCGCCTCATCTAATATCAATTACTAATTACACAACAAAATCTTCTGGCACATCAACCAAACGACTTACTTCTTTAATTTTATCAGCAACAGCAAACTGCTTTACACAACTTACAGTACAAGAGTCACAAGTGCTACATGGATCGTTTACAACTCCCATATTTGCCAACAATTCCTTTGCCTTGCCCATTTCGCGATACCCGTAGGTATACATATACGAACGCATTATCTCAGGTATAGGCAAGTTCTTTTTACATTGACCATTACATACATCGCAAGCGTTGCAATATAATCCTGCATATTCACGTGCAAATTCTAAATCTTTCTCTTCCGATTTATTTAACTTGAGTTTTTCCATTACACTCCAACTCTCTTCCAGTTGATCAATGGTAGCAACACTAGGGATAGAAGTGCAAATATGCTCATTTTGCAAAGCCCATTTTAGTGCCGCTTTTGTATTAACAGGTTTAGTCTGATCTTTATCTAAAAAGCCACCCGCCATTACTTTCATAGCCACGAAACCAATACCTTTGGCAGCGCCTTCTTCAATCGCCATATTTAACTCTGGTAAATGATCTTGCTTGAAATTATAAGCAGTTAATACAACGTCATATATTTCGGCCTCAATGGCCGCACGTATAACTTCCGGCTCGTTTTTATGAGTAGAAACACCCAAAAATTTACACTTACCTTGCTCTTTAGCCAATTTTACAGCCTTAATAACTTCGGGATGTAATACTGCTTGTTTAGTCGAAACAGCATGCACATATAATAAATCAACACTTTTTACTTGCAGTCGTTCCAAACTGGTATCGAACATCTTTAAAAAGTTCTCAGCGGTACACTCTTCACCTATCAAACCAGTTTTCCGATCCATGTCATCAGGAACAATTTTAGTAACTGTAAATAGCTTGCTCAAATCCTGATCTTCTAGAGCCTCACCTAACATGGTTTCATTTTTACCTTTTTGATATACATGAGCCGTATCAAAGTGTTTAATACCTTTAATTAAACCGGCTTTTACCATCGACGGATCTTTCATAGCTCCCACACTAACAATAGGTAATTTTATACCTGTTCGGCCAAGTGTTCGGTAAATAACAGCTTCTTTCTTTTTTGATTTTGCGGCACTATCCGTTGTTTTAAGCAGCGACGCTCCAGCTATACCCGCTGTGGCTACTTTCAGAAAATGTCTTCTACTCTTCTTTTCAGTCTTATTCATGATATATGGGTTTTAAAGGAATTGTAAGGTAGCAATTTTAAACCATCCTTTTATCATGGTTACTAACAACATAGCCAATATAGTTTCAATCAAAATAAGCAACTGATATATCTCAGTACAATTCATAAATAAAGCCCTTATTTTTATGTCGTAAAATCGTTAACACTTTTAATATTGACTATATTGCTGATATTAAGATGTTCAAACATTAGTCTAAAAATAATCACATCATGAAACACATTGTTTTTTATGCCTTTGTAGCTCTTTTACTTGCAGCCTGTTCAGCGCCGCAACAAAAACAAGAAGAGACATTTACAAACCGCGACATCAAGGTCGAAAGTCCAATTATGACACCCGAAGTTCTATGGTCATTTGGTCGTGTTGGTAGCGTTGCCGTATCTCCAGATGGGCAAACAGTAGCGTTCACAATCTCTTACACCAAAATTGAAGAGAATAAAACCTACTCCGACATTTACACAATGCCTGCCAAAGGTGGTGACTTTAAACAAATCACATCAACTAAAGGTGGTGAATTTGAAGTAAGATGGCGACCTGATGGTGCTAAAATAACTTATATGACTGCTGCCTCTGGTGATGTTCAACTTTGGGAAATGAATGCCGATGGAACGCAGAACAAACAAGTAACAAGAGTAAAAGGTGGCATAGAAGGCTATAAATATGCGCCAACAATGGATAAATTGGTTTACACCAAAAGTGTGAAGCTTGATCAAACCATTCACGATCGTTATCCTGACTTAAAACATGCTGATGCCCGCATCGAAGACGACCTGATGTATCGCCACTGGGACCATTGGGTTGACCCAACATATACACACGTTTTTTACATCAGCTACGCGAACGGCGCCACCACTGGAGAAGGCGTTGATATCATGAAAGACGAGCGTTTTCACTCACCAAACAAACCTTGGGGTGGCATGGAGCAAATTACTTTCTCTCCAGATGGAAAAAACATTGCTTATACAAGTAAGAAAAAGGTTGGTATGGAATCAGCATTCTCAACCAATAGCGACATCTATGTATTCTCTATCGAAACTGGTAAAACAGAGAATTACTCTGAAGGTATGATGGGGTATGACATTGCTCCTACCTATTCTCCTGATGGAAAATACATTGCCTGGGAAAGCATGGAACGCGATGGTTACGAGGCCGATCAAAATCGCCTATTCATCATGGATCTTGCCACAAAAGAGAAGAAAGATTACACAGCTGATTTCGATCAGAATGTACATGGATTAACATGGACATCTGATAGCAAACAAATCTACTTTACAAGTGAGGACAAAGGTTCTAAAGAGATTTTTCGCTTTGACATAAGCAACAATAGTATTTCTCAGATTACCGATGGTATTCACAACTATAACTCAGTTGCTCCAGCTGGCGATATGTTGATTGCAACTCGTACTTCAATGCAATACCCAACCGAGATTATTTCCGTTAACCCTGAAACAGGCGAAGGCGAAAACATCTCAAAAGTAAATGAACCATTGTTAGCTCAACTTAAAATGGGTAAGGTTGAAAAGCGTTGGATAAAAACTACCGACAACAAAGAAATGTTGACTTGGGTAATTTACCCTCCTAATTTCGATTCTGCCAAGAAATATCCAACACTACTATATTGTGGTGGTGGCCCACAGAGCATGGTAAGTCAGTTTTGGAGCCTCCGTTGGAACTTCCAAATGATGGCTGCCAACGATTACATTATTGTTGCTCCTAACCGTAGAGGCTTACCAGGATTTGGTCAGGAATGGAACGAGCAAATTAGTGGTGACTATGGCGGTCAGAACATGAAAGATTACCTTTCAGCCATTGATGAAGTTGCAAAAGAGCCATTTGTTGATAATGATAACCTTGGATCTATCGGAGCAAGTTATGGAGGTTACTCTGTGTACTGGCTAGCTGGAAACCACAACAAACGTTTTAGTGCATTTATCTCACACTGTGGTATTTTCAACTTTGAGCAAATGTACAGTACTACTGAGGAGATGTTCTTCGTTGACTTCGATTACAAAGGCAACTATTGGGATAAAAGCAATAAAACAGCTATGCGTAGTTATGCCAACTCTCCACACAACTTTGTTAAAAACTGGGATACACCAATGTTAGTAATACATGGTGCGAAGGATTTCCGTATTCCTTACACGCAAGGCATGGGAGCATACAACGTAGCTAAGATGCGCGGACTACAAGCTCGCTTCTTATATTTCCCTGAGGAAAACCATTGGGTTCTTTCTTGCCACAACGGTATTCTTTGGCAACGAGAATTCTTCCGTTTCTTAGATGAAACTTTGAAATAGATCAAAACTGAAAATACTAAAACAGCCTCATTTACTCTGCAAATGGGGCTGTTTTGTTAAAAGCTCAATAGGTTAGTTACGTATGTTTCGGATTTTATTTAGATAAGCCGTAAAGAGATATGGCGGCTATCTGCAAATCAAGCAACCTGCATTTTCAATTTCAACCGTGCATTATCAAACACTACACCGGGCGTTTTTGCTCAACTTAACTTCATCTAACGAAGCTTACATTCTATAAATGTAGAACTTAAAACTCTTGGCTCATAAGTTGATAATTCAATTCCAAAATTAAAAAACATAGAGTCATGAAAAAAATTAACATTTTATTCGCGCTGCTTTTCTCATTTATAGTTGCATCCGCACAAGAAACTGAATTAAAGCAAAAGTTTATCCTCGAAACCCTTGTTGAAGCCCCAGTATTCGTAGGCCATGCTAATATTGACAAGAGTGATCAAATAACCTTTACACACTTTCTTCAGCAAGAACTAGAGTACCTATCGGAACTTGACTATCCTGACAAAGAAGGTATCGTTGGCGTCAGGTTTACGGTTAATGCTGATGGTTCGTTATCAAAAATACATATTGAAAACTCTGTCTCCAAGACATTAGATTACGCTGTATTGCATGCCATAAAGACAAGTGATAAAAAATGGTTAGCTGGAAAAATAAACGGATCAGCAACTGCTATGGAAAAAACAATGTATGTGAAATTTGATATTCCTGGCAATCCAAACCATGTTGATATGGCCAACTTGCACTTAGGTTTTGCAATGAAGCAACTAAATGACATTAAGAATCTACCTACCAGATCATTGGATAAAAACAGACTTATTATCAAGACACAGCGCAAAGCTAAAGTAGCAAGCTCTCATTTGGCCAATGCTGAAAAATATGTACCAAATGATATGTCAATTACTTTTTGGCAAGCATTTATTTATGAATTACAAGGCAACACCGAATTAATGAACCAACGTTTGGAGAAATACCTTGAATTAGTCGAATACAAAACACTTAATGAAAAGGTAAAAAAAGACATGAACCTAGCAGTAATCACATTCAAGTAAAATCGCTATTAATATAGACTTACTCAATTCATCCATAAATTAACAATACCTTTTACGCTCAATTTCCTTAATAATTTGGAAATTGAGCGTCTTTATAACTAAAACTCAATCATCAAACCAATTGTAGGTAAAACTGTACCTGAAGATGCGGCCAGTTCTTTCAATAAATAACGTTGCTCTTCATATGGATCGCCTGGATTAATTATAATTGGTAGATTGTTTTCATCTAGCTCTTGAACGAGTTGAGGCGGTTGCTCAGCCTTTTGATTATACAAATTTTGTATGTCGATATAAAAGCCTAAAGTCATATTCTTAAACTCATAGGTCTTGTCCACACGGATATCTAACTGGTGAAAACTAATCAGGCGTTGTGTATTATATTGAGAATAATCCAAATATTGTCTGTTTTGAATATCCCAGGCTTGTACCAATTCTGATTTTTCTCTATCGTAGGGCGTATATGGCAAACCTCCTGCAAAGCGCCATTTAGCACCAATGCTCCAATTACGTTTTAAAGTTTGGTTTAGTGTGATCGTAAACAAATGACGACTATCCCAAGATGATGGTACGTATGCATCTTTATAATCGGTAAATTCACTTCTCACATAGGTATAGGCCGCAATTAGGTTTAAACCTTTATGCGTTCTGGTTCTGACTAAAGCTTCAACACCATAGGCTTTTCCTCGCGAAGTGGGTGTAACTTCCTCATCGCCAAACACACCAAAATCACCTCCCTTACTAGCCATCGAAACTGAATCTTTGACTGAGAAAGGATAATTATCGTAGTTCTTATAAAACCCCTCTAAAGTAATGCGACTATGATTGTTTGGACGATATTCAAAACCGGCTACAAAATGATCGGAATAGATGTGTTTTAAACCATTCTGCTTATTCAGCAAGTTGCCATCTTCATCGCGATAGCCCATGGTTGTGTAAGCTGGATTCTGATAATAACGTCCCACGTTAGCATTGAAATATACCTCGGGCAACACCATATATGATAATGCCAGGCGCGGACTAATTTGATCGAGCAAGTTATTCATATCTGAAGAGTAGCTATTCGCATCCATCCTTAAACTAGCAGAAAGATTCAACCGATTATTAAAAAATGGATGTGATACGGAACCAAATACCGACCATTTCAGAAAATTCAAATCTGAAGAATAGTTAATCTCATTGGCTTGATCATCAATAAAAACTCGACTATAAGTGCGATTACTATATTGCACATACTCCGTTCCGGCTCCAACATTAATAGTAAATTGATTAGGACGAGCAGTGTACTCCATTCTAAACTTATTTTCTATTTCATCCGAACTATAATCGTAATTCAAATTCTGTGGCACCTCAATGTTATCCTGATATTTATATGCTTCGTTATTTAAATGGTTACGACTTAAAAAGAACGAAAAATAACTACGCTCCAAATAATGCTTAAAAGTAGATCCAATAGTGTAGTTCCATTGATTATTTACCGGCAGATAACCTAAAGTATAATTATTCTCCTCCGTCGGTTCTGCATCGGTATTAAGTTTAAACTTATCAATGGCACCAACACCAATAAAACTTATTTCATTCTTATCATCAATGCGTGTCTTGGTCTTAAACTGAAAATCGGTAAAAGTGGGCAAAAAAGGCAACTCTAATGCAGAAAACAAAAATTGTAAATAGGAGCGGCGAACGGATGCGATTAAACCTGTTTTTTCACTAATAGGCGTCATAGCCGTAAACGAAACCTCTGAAGCACCAAGCGTGGCTTTAAAGTTTGAATTATCCATATCCACATCAACCTGCTTAAATTCAAATACCGAACTTAATGCGTTGCCCTTTGCCGCGGGAAAAGCACTTGAATAAAAATCTACTTCCCGTATAAAATCAACATTTAATATACCAACAGGTCCACCAGAAGCTCCCTGTGTAGCAAAGTGATTGATATTTGGAATCTCAATTCCGTCAATAAAAAATCGGTTTTCAGATGGCCCACCACCGCGAACAAATAAATCATTTCGAAAGGTACTTGCACTCCCCACACCTGGAAAAGATTGCAAAACCTTGGAAATATCACGGTTGGCACCAGCACTTTTTTCAATCTGATCAATGCCAATACGGCGCAAAGAAACAGGCGCTTCAGGCTTAACAGCAAATGGAGAAGCCGTTATTCTAATTTCATCAATCGCTTCTGTTGTACTTTCTAAACTAATCTCAACAAAATTACCACGTATCTGCGAAATGTTGTATTCTTCGGTTATTAAATCTGCATAACCGATACTCGATAGTTGCAAACGAATAAACCCCGATGGCAAATTATTTATCTCAAAACGCCCCAGGGTATCCGTCATTGTACCATTGGTTGTTTCAAAAACAGTAACCGCTGCAAAAGGTATTGGTTTATTGGTATAAACATCACGTACCAAGCCCTTAATTGTACCTTTCTGGGCTAGCACATTAAAAGCCAACACAATAAATCCTAATAATATATATATCTTTTTCATCTGTTTATATTTTTGTTCTTTAAGGTCAGATGTAACTCGCCTCCCGATAGTCATCGGGATTAGTCATTCTACTATGTGTGAGAACTTTTTCTCATGGGTCGTTTCATGTTTAATCTTATCTGCTTAATGCTAAACAACATTAGTAGAAAAAAGTTTTCTTCAACAAAACTTTAAAATTTACTACCTTTCCACAACAATGCAATGAAAATGAACCGAAAATCCCTCTTTCGACAATTTTTAGTTTGGCGCTTAAGGCACGTAAGCAATCGTCAGTTTATGATGATACTTAGCGTCTTAGTTGGCATATCAGCCGGACTAGCTGCAGTTGTCATTAAAAACTCGGTACATTTCATAAGCGATTTCGTTCGAAATATTCTCGAAAGCGACTATGGGTATATCTATTTAATTGCTCCTAGTGTTGGGATTTTTCTCACTGTGTTATTTATTAAGTTTGTTATCCGACGACCCGTTCGACATGGTATTCCAAATGTTTTGTATTCCATTTCGAAGAATGAAGGACAAATGAATCGACACAACATGGTTTCTTCAATAGTTACCAGTGCACTTACCGTTGGCTTTGGTGGAAGTGTTGGATTGGAGGGACCTACTGTTTCAACAGGAGCAGCCATAGGTAGTAACATTGGTCAAATGTTCCGCTTAAACTACCGTCAGCTCAAACTTCTGTTGGGATGTGCGTGTGCTGGAGCCATGGCAGCCATCTTTAAGGCTCCCATTGCCGCCATTGTTTTTGCCCTGGAAGTGATAATGCTTGATTTAACACTGGCTTCATTAGTACCTATTCTTCTGGCATCCATATCCGCCGTTGTCACCTCTTATATTTTTATGGGGCAAGAAGTGGTTTATCCCTTTAAGGTAGAATATACTTATCAGCTTATCGACTTATTATACTATGGTATACTGGGAATAATAGCTGGCTTTGTGGCTACCTATTTTACACGTGTTTATATTTTGCTTGAGCGCTGGTTCGAAAACATGGGTAAAATGCGAATACGAATGCTTGTTGGCGGTTTGCTACTTGGTACCTTGCTATTCTTTTTCCCTTCCTTATACGGTGAAGGTTATGAAGTGATTAACGGTGCCCTTTCGGGAGACATTACCTATATTTTTGCTGATACAATATTTGAAAGTTGGTCAAGTAGTTTTGTTGCATTTGTAGTACTACTTAGCCTGATAATATTACTTAAAGTTATTGCAGCATCGCTAACCTTTGGTAGTGGCGGTGTTGGTGGTATTTTTGCGCCTACTCTGTTTATGGGCGCCAATACCGGTTTATTGTTTGCAACCATTGTTAATAAACTAGGTTTTCACCAGTTACAAGTTCAAAACTTTGCACTTATTGGTATGGCTGGCTTGATCGCCGGCGTATTACAAGCACCTCTTACAGGTTTATTTTTAATTGCTGATTTATCAGGTGGTTATCAAATGTTTCTACCTTTAATGATAACTGCAACGGCCTCTTTTGCTACGGCTAAAACATTTGAGAAACATTCGGTTTACACGCACCTTTTGGCTAAGCGTAATGAGTTGTTAACGCACGATAAGGATCAAGCCGTGCTTACTATGATGGAAGTTAAAAACCTCATCGAGACGGATTTTGCTAAAATTGCGCCCGAAGCCAACCTTGGGGATTTGGTAGAAGTGGTATCCGAAGCTCATCGCAACTTGTTTCCAGTGGTTGATGACAAAGGCATGATGCATGGAATGATCAAGATGGACGATATCCGTAAAATCATATTTAAGCCAGACTTATACGACTCTGTGCTTGTTAAGGATCTTATGTACATGCCTGAATATTTCATAAGTCCTGATGACTCCATGGAAGACCTGGTTGAAATGTTTCGTAAGTCGAGCCGCTTCAACATTGCAGTAATCGACAAAGGCCAATACCTAGGATTTATATCACGGGCCAATGCATTTACAGCCTACCGAAATCAACTAAGAATGTTCTCGGGCGATCATTAATTATCGACATCGTTCTGTTCTGCCTCAAGCTCCCGACGTTTCGCTTCAACAAGAAAATCATTTAGGATTTTATCTACTTCATCAAAGCCGTTGGTCTCCATTAACTGAGCCCTTAATTGAGCAGCAGCAACAAAACTATTGGTATATATTTTAAAGAAGCGTTTCAGAATCGCCCATGGCTTTTCACCTGACCATGTTCTTGCATATAAAGAAGAATGCAGTCGTAATGCTTCAATACGTTCTTCTAACGATGGTTCATGACCAGGATTATATAACCACGGATTATGAAAAATCCCACGTCCAACCATAACGCCATCTACACCGTAATCTCTAACCTTCTGCTCCGATTCGTTTAGGGACATAACATCGCCATTACCGAGTAGCTTGATACTCGGATTCATTTCATTCTTTAGCTCAACGGCTAAGGCAATTTCATCCCAATTGGCAACACCTTCCGACATCATTTTTTGAATACGGCCATGTACAATTAAAGCATCGGTTTCAGATTGCAGTAAGGTTGAAATCCATGGTTCAGTAACAATTGATTTGAAACCTACGCGCGTTTTTACACTCAAAGGCAAATCAGAAGCTTCATGAACAGCCGATATAATCTCACGTGCTAATTCTGGTGTATTAATTAATGCCGAACACGCACCTTTTTTAATGATATTCTTCATGGGGCAGCCCATGTTAATATCAATCCCGTCAAACTCGGTTTCTTCGGCAATGTACTTGGCCGTCTGATAAAATTTATCTGGATCGGTTCCCCATATTTGAGCAACCAATTTCACATTCATCTCTCGAGCTAAGGCTAACTCTTCAGGATTAATTTTAAAGCGATGAATAACTTTTTCTCGACCAATAGGATGACAAAACCCATCTGTAGATAGAAACTCACTAAATAATAAATGAATATGTCCTGGCTTACTCAAACGTAAAACCACCTCACGAAACACTGTATCAGTAACATCCTCCATTGGCGCTAATGCCCAAATAGAATCATTTGTATTCTTCCAGTAATTTGTTTTCCCTGTAACTACCCTTCCACTCATAATCTTTATATTCATCAACTATTACAAATAGCCTTAAGTCTAATACTATTGCACATCGTTCAACTAACGTGTATATGCACCATAAGTTTTATGCCAACTCAATGTTTTGCCTGAACACAATGAAATGCAATTATTCTGCAAATATATTAAATTGATCAAGATTTGAAGAAAGTCCTGCATATGCTTATGAGCTAAAATATTAATCCTTAAATAACACTTAACTTTTTTTAACAGTATTAGATTATGGTAAGATATTGCATCAACAAACCCTTTTTTATACTTTTGCTATTACTTTTGAACAGTTAGTCAGTTATAATCGTTAGAATTTTTAAACACACACCAGGTAAACAACTGACTATCTGAACAAAGTGCACAAACCCAAACTAGAACAATGTTATGAAACCAACCACCAACACACGCAAACTTCGAAAAATAGACGATGAGGAGTGGAAACAATTAACGTTCACCGACAAAAAATACGAAATAAGTAATTATGGACGTATTAAGAGTTACTGTTACGATAAAGAAAATGGACGCATTGTAAAACTTGGCAACATTAAAGGTTTTTTTAATGTAAGTCTTCGCGTGGAAGGAAAAAAGAAATCCTTTCTTGTTCATAAATTAACGGCACAATACTTTGTTGATAAAACTGCCGATGATCAGGATGTTGTAATACACCTTGATTGGAACAAACAAAACAACTTCTTCACAAACCTGCAATGGGTTACTAAAGCCGAAAGTTACAAGCGCATGCACAAGGTGCTTCAGGAAGCACGCAAGAAAGCAGGCAAAGTGGTTACAAGCTCGAAGTTAACAACTGATGATGTTGCTGTAATTAAAGGCATGTTGGTTAAAGGTGTTAAGCAAAACTTGATTTCTAAACTATTCTGCGTTAGCGAAATGCAAGTAAGTAGGATTGCACGCAAAGAAAACTGGCCTGAGATTGAGCCTAAATTATAGACTTCTATCCCTTTCGATTGATAAGTAAGAATTATGATTCAATTGTGAATTCGTGCCTGAGCCGTATGTTGAGCACTAGTTTATAATCAAATTAAATACCTATCATGGTATTTGGCATACCTTTTTGTATTACTTTTGCGGCCATTATGAAAAAGGTGAATCAACTTTTGGGGAGATTTTTGGTATGGAGGGTTCGCAACATCAGCCAAAAGCAGTTTATTTTAATTCTGAGTTTATTGGTTGGAGTTTTAAGTGGACTAGCGGCAGTTGTACTTAAAAACACCATTCACACAACACATGGTTTATTAACCAACAATTTCAACACCGAGAGTTTAAACTACCTTTATCTTGCCTACCCAATCATAGGTATATTAATCACCATTCTTATCGTAAAATACGTCATTAAGGATAATCTGGGTCATGGTGTGAGTAAAATTCTCTACGCAATCTCTAAGCGTGGTGGACACATCAAATCTCATAACAATTACTCATCCATATTAAGCAGTACATTCACAATTGGTTTTGGTGGATCGGTAGGAGCTGAGGCTCCAATTGTTCTAACAGGTGCATCCATCGGATCATCGCTAGGCCGATTGTTTCACATGAACACAAAAACCATCATTCTACTAATAGGGTGTGGTGCTGCAGGTGCTATTGGAGGTATTTTTAAAGCCCCTATTGCAGGGCTGGTATTTACACTGGAAGTATTAATGCTGGATTTAACAATGGCCTCGTTGGTACCTTTATTGATTGCAGCTGTTTCGGCCGCCACGGTGTCGTACTTTTTCTTGGGTAAAGAGGTTGAATTTGCCTTTGCCCTAGAAGCCCCTTTTCACCTAAGCAATATACCATACTATCTGGCACTTGGAATAATGGCAGGACTAATCTCCCTCTATTTTACACGAGGTGTAATGCAAGTTGAGAAACGCCTTGGTGGTATTAAAAACACCTACTCTAAATGGTTAGTTGGAGGTATCGGCCTAAGCTTTTTGATTTTTCTTTTTCCACCACTATATGGTGAGGGTTATCACACCATTACCGCTTTATTAAATGGCAATAGCCACGAAGTATTAAGCGGTAGTTTATTCTATAGTTTTCAGGACAATACGTGGGGACTACTGACTTTTCTCGGGCTTTTAATCGTCTTTAAAGTATTTGCCACAGCATTCACAACTGGTAGCGGTGGTATCGGTGGTATTTTTGCCCCAACACTATTTATGGGAGGTATCACGGGTTATTTCTTTTCTCGCTTAGCCAATAGTCTGGGTTTTGTTGATTTGCCAACCTCACATTTTACACTTGTTGGCATGGCAGGAATGATGGCAGGTGTGATGCATGCACCATTAACCGCTATTTTCCTTATCGCCGAAATAACAAATGGATATGGATTATTCATCCCATTGATGATTACCTCAACCATTGCCTACTTAACCATTATGTATTTTGAGCCACACTCCTTATATACAAAGCGATTGGCTGCCAAAGGCGAGTTAATCACGCACCACAAGGACAAAGCTGTATTAACCATGATGCGCCTGGATCGTGTACTAGAAACTGACTTTAAAACCATTCATCCGCAGATGACGCTTGGCGAATTGGTTAAAGTTATCTCTACCTCGAAACGTAATATCTTTCCGGTTATTAAGAAAAGTGGCGAATTGCGCGGTATTGTCTTGCTCGACGACATTCGCGAAATCATGTTTAACCACGAAATGTACGAGGAAACTCTGGTTGAAGAATTAATGAACATACCTCCTACCATGATTGAACGTGAAGAAAACATGGATGCTGTGATGCGTAAGTTTGAGGAAACAGGTGCCTGGAACCTTCCTGTTGTTGAAGGTGGTAAATACCTGGGCTTTGTATCTAAATCAAAAATTTTCTCTGTCTATCGTCGTGTTTTGATTCACTTCTCTGACGAATAAAACTCTAAGAAATTAGATAATAGACTTCTAGATGATAGAAGTCCATCATAATTTCTCTGAAACACGGACTTCGGACTACTTGCTACGGACTTTCAATCTAAATCCCCACTATTATACTACGGCCCCAAGCAACCAAAATTAGCACTAATAAGATAATAACATAGATCTTTGGCCACGGACGCTTCAATGCCTTCCACAAACTTGCTTCTCCATAGATCATATCACGCAACGACCAGAATAAAGCCAGAAGCAGAAAACCATTAAACACTATCCCAAATGGGTGATAGTACAAGGATGCCAACACATCGCCTCGTAGCAGTTTCCAGGTACTACGACCCATACCACAACCCGGACAAGGGATGCCACTTACCCCTTTAAACAAACATGTGCTTTGGTAATTATCTATGGTCTTAAAGAATAGTAAATACGCATAACCTGCTACAATTACTACCGCAATTATGACATTAATATATGACGATCGAAAGCGAATCAATTATAAGGAGGCGTGATAAAACTTTTCGAAATTACTTTCTTTGGTAGCACTCATAATAATAAACAGATCAACAATGTACCAAAAACCCAATCCTCCGCATGTAAGTAACTTAGCAAAACCTAATCCAACCTGTCCAATCATAAAACGATCAATACCCAAGGTTCCAAAAAAGAAAGACAGAAGAAATACCACTATCGGGCTTCTGTATTCCTGGGCGTGAACCAAAAACGCCTTTTGTTCATCCAGATTATCCAAACTTTGCTTGATCATTGGCAAACGTTCTGCTGGAAATTTATCGCTGTTTTGAGCCAGAAAAAAAGTAACTGCATTTGCGTCCATATATCTCATTATTTTAAGTGTATTCAAATCTACTAAAAATGTGAGTTTTATCAATCCTGCAGGATATCATTTTTGCAGTTCGATAAAAGTTATAAACTGCAACACTTTTTTATATCATATAGTTGCGTAAATTTGTGGACTATTGATGAAAAAGCTGTAAAAACTATTGAAAACAAATTACATACAGATGAAAAGAGATACAGTAATCTTTGACTTGATCAATCAGGAATACGATCGTCAAAAAAACGGCATCGAATTAATCGCTTCTGAAAACTTTGTGAGCGAACAAGTAATGGAAGCACAAGGCTCTTGTTTAACCAACAAATATGCCGAAGGATACCCAGGGAAACGCTATTATGGCGGATGTCAGGTGGTTGATAAAACTGAGCAATTGGCTATCGACAGAGCATGTGAATTATTTGGTGCAGAATACGCCAATGTACAGCCTCACTCAGGTGCTCAAGCTAATGCTGCTGTATTTTTCGCGGTACTTAAGCCAGGTGACACTTTCATGGGCTTAGACCTTGCACATGGTGGTCACTTAACACACGGTTCGCCGGTAAACTTCTCAGGTGTAACTTATAACCCAATTTGCTATCACGTAAAAGAAGATACTGGATTGGTTGATTACGACGAGATGGAAACATTGGCTCGTGAGCAAAAACCTAAAATGATTATTGCTGGTGCTTCTGCTTACTCTCGCGAGTGGGATTATGCACGTATGCGTCGTTTGGCTGATGAGATTGGTGCTTTGTTATTGTGCGACATGGCTCACCCAGCCGGAATGATTGCTAAAGGTCGTTTGAACAACCCTGTTGAGCACTGTCACATTGTAACTACCACTACTCACAAAACTTTACGTGGCCCTCGCGGCGGTATGATTTTGATGGGTAAAGATTACGAAAACCCATTTGGATACAAGACTCCAAAAGGTGAAACTAAGATGATGAGCGCAGTGCTTGACTTCGCTGTATTTCCAGGACAACAAGGTGGACCTTTGGAGCACGTAATTGCCGCTAAGGCTATTGCTTTTGGTGAGGCTCTTTCTGATGGTTTTGCAACGTACGTTGACCAGGTGCGCTCAAATGCACAGGCTATGGCTGGCGAGTTTGTAAAACTAGGGTATAAGATTATTTCAGGTGGAACTGATAACCACCTAATGTTGATCGACCTTCGTTCTAAATTCCCTGATATATCAGGTAAGAAAGTAGAAAATACTTTGGTTAAGGCTGACATCACTATTAACAAAAACATGGTGCCTTTCGATACACGTTCACCATTCTCAACATCGGGTATCCGCATTGGTACTTCTGCCATCACTTCGCGTGGTTTGAAAGAAGACGAAATGCGTGTGATCGTTAACTTCATCGACGAGGTTATTTCTAACATCGATAACGAGGAAGTTATTGCTGGTGTTTGCAAAAAGGTAAACGCATTGATGGCTGATAAGCCGATGTTTGCATGGTAGGTTAATAGCCACTAGCCCCCGATAGCTATCGGGGTAGCGATTTACATAATATACAAATAATTTAAGGAACGGTTCTTTACTGCTGTATTGCAATAGAGAACCGTTCCTTTTTTATATACGTTAAGCGCTTACGGCCATACATACAACACCAACCATCCTACACATGCGTCTATCAGACTTACATATAATGCTACCTGATTTACAAAGCCTTTTGGTATTAATACATATAATGCTGGCACTTTTTCATACTTCTCTGTAACGATTACATACCATACTGCTTGCCTTACATAGTCAGCTAACAATAAAACATACAACGCTGACATCTTAACATATCCTTCTACCTTACTTACACACGTTGCTTCCTAAACCACATAGCCTATCACAATTAAAGCATACTGCTCTATCAACTTTACATACAACTTTCCCATTAATACCATACAATACTTAAGCTATTGCTATCGTACCTATACTATTTACTATCACACTGGCATTTATCAAACAAAACAACCTATTCACATAAGAATACGAGTCACTCATCATAGAAATTGAATTTTCATCCCTAAAAAGGTGTTACGATTCTGCTTTTCTGCAATTAATGAGTGAGCACTCAATTTTGAGTCACTCATAACCTTAAATTTATCCAAACCATGAATGCACAGCAACGCAACAAAGTGGCCATGTTTAAGGCCGTAAAAAATGTATTTGACACCTACCCTACTGAATTGAACCTTATTAAAGCTCTGGAAGGCTTTATTGTTGACTTCGATGCTTTATTAGTAAAAATTGAGGCAGCGCATCAGGTGCAGCAGGGCAATACAACCGGTAACCGCCAACTGAAGTTAAAAGAAGAGGCCGAAATGATACAGGCCACTGTTCAAGTAGCGGGTACCATGTTTGTGTATGCACAAGTTAATGAACTACCCGATTTACAAGCCAAGTGTGCTGTTTCGGCATCGCAACTGGAACGTATGTCGGATGAAAAAGTGAGAGCAACTTGCTTAAATATATACGAAGAAGCCCACAAACTAGGTGATGCATTAACTGACTATGGGAAAACAGCGGAAGATGTGGCTCAATTGAAAAAGGAGATTGACGACTTCGCAGCCATCATTTCCTCGCCTCGATCCGCCATAGTAACGCGTTCGCAAGCCACCAAAGAACTGGCGATACTAACCAAAGATTGTAACGATCTGCTACGTAATAAAATTGATAAACTCGTAGAATTATTAAAAGACTCACAAGCTAAAGTATATAATACTTATCGGGCAGCTCGTGTAATTGTTGATTTACGAGGTGGACATCAACATATTGATGAAGAGTAAACTTAACTAAGGATGCGATCTTAATTAACAAGGTGTAAATAAAGATCGCATCCTTTTTCATTACAAGCATTAACCTACCCCAATCCCGATAATTATCGGGATCGGGGCTTAGACCTATTTTACTATGAAACTTAACCAAAAGATAACGCCTTACCAGCAATTAATTACCTTAATTGAGAACGAAACGACAGGATCGGCAAAGGAACTTTCCAATTTTATTGGTATTTCTCGAGCTACCTTATTTACTATGCTCGACGAAATTAGAGGCATGGGTGTTGGCATCAAATACGATGAAGAAATAAACAGTTACATCTATACAAACGGGAAACGCATAAAGGTGAATAAACCCATAGAAGTAATTGAAACATAGAAACATTGTAAAATACTCACAAAACTTAAGGCCCAACTTATGAGCAAATTAATGCCCCTATTCCTAATCTCCTTTATAGGCAATTACTTTAGTTGCAATAGCCAAAACCTCACTGTGCTCGATACAAGCATATACTTTTGTCAGTACAACTATGTGGTTCAGGTTGATTCAACTGATGTAGCAATTAAACAAGCAACAGTAATGAACCTCTATATTGGGAATGGCATTTCGAAATACGAGCACAGTAGTAACTTTAGAAAGGACTCATTATTAAAAGTCCACAGCAAGGAAGACCCTACTACTGCCGCATTAAAGATTTTACCATCGCTCATGAATAACAGGAGCAATTTTTTTACAAAATATCAAGTGATTAAAACAAAAACAAACAAAGTAGTGCTGAAGGAACAAATCGAAAAAACATTTTATCAAGTAGAGATGGACACTGCCCTTTCGTGGCAACTAATCGATAGAGATACCACTATACTTGGTTTAAATTGCAAAATGGCCAGAACCGACTATAAAGGAAGAAACTACAAGGCTTATTATACCACTGATATTCCAATAGGAGACGGCCCGTATATCTTCAAAGGTTTGCCGGGTCTTATCATTTCAATTACTGACGCTCACAAAGAACATACCTTTGAACTCATTACATTTCTTCCTAATAGTTATAAAAGACCAATCTACGATTATAACATAGTTTATAAAAGTATAACAAGCCAACAATACATTAAAGCAAAAGAAGTTTCGTTAAATAGTCAGATTGAAAAATATACATCCTCATCAATGACACAAGATCCTAACATAGCCCTGAGAATGCGCTTCCATATGATGAAACACAATAACTTTATCGAACGCTTTCAGTAAGTTGAACTATTCTTCATAGTGTACCAAGGAGCGGCTCTCTTTTGCTTATTGCTTATAAAGAGCCGCTCCCTTATTACTAACATTAAAATAATTATAAAAAAAGGGGGGGGGCAGTCTATTTTTTTAGACTGGTTGACACTTATATTTGTTCCTGCTTAATAAAAATGGCCATTTTAAAAAGCAAACCCTGCCTACCAAGCACAATGTTCGACGCAGTGCAGCTTGGCCGCGGTAATAACCGCTAAGCAGGGCCGCAGGATTAAACCTGCACAAATTTAATTTATACCAATTGTATTTCAAAAGAAATGCAAAGGCATTCTGCTAAATACAATGGTAAATGCCGATACACAATCACAGATTGATATTCCCCGACATTATCGGGGTCGTCTTGATTGGTAATCGGTATATTTATTAATCATTTAAATTTTGTGTGATGAAAAAAGTCAAAAGTTTATTTTTATTAATGTTATTTGTTACTGCCGTATCGCAAACAACTATTGCTGAATGCTATACTGTAAGAATGTGCGATGGTGAAGACGGAGGACGTCGATATGGATTGATATGTGGTGACACCTATGATGAAATAAGGGAATCCGTTGATGAGATGTGGGAAATACTTGAATGCTAAAACAATAAATATGAAAGAGCTACCAACAATTGGTGGCTCTTTAAATTAACTCAGTTATTATGATTACATCATTAAAAATTATTAACTTATTCTTTGTTCTAACCATAATTAGCTTTTCGGGTTATTCACAAGAAATAACACCAATTGACACGATAAAGTACGACATTGAATATAGGTATACTTTCCTTCAAGATTCCAATAATACCCTGTCTATAAAAGAACAAATAATGGCATTAGAGATAGGAGGGCGTGTATCAAAATATAAAAGCAAAAATGGCCTAACAGACGATTCCATTCTATTTGTTAATAGAAATAAAAGCTTCGGAGAAATAATGCAAATAATAAAACCACAGTTAAGTAAATCCCACACAAGTCATTTTTGCAATTATACTATATATAAAAAGTATCCTAAAAAGCAGCAACTATTATTTACAGGGCCAATCTCACCAAAGCAATGGATGTCATTCATTGAGGAGTTAGATTTCAAATGGGCATTAAGCTCATTACCTGAAACCTTAGTATTAGGATATAAATGTAAAACTGCTTACCTCGTTTATGGAGGTAGAAAATTCATAGCTCACTATACACTAGACATACCTATAAGCGAAGGGCCATATAAGTTTTGCGGTTTACCGGGTTTAATCCTTAAAATACATGATGAAGATGAGCTACATTGCTTCGAAGCAATAGGAATAAAAAAGCTGAATGAAGTAAAACCTATATTATTAACGAAAAAGGATTATATAGCAGGCTCACAAAAAGATTATATACTTGGAAAAAAAGCAAGAACTGAAGAACTATTAAGAACCTTTATATACCAACAAGGCAGTTCATATAGTGAAGAAACTAAAGCAAAGGCAGTTCACAATCTAAAATCAAGAAACAACTACATTGAACGCTTTTAATTACTAATTAAAACCAATGGTTAGAACACTTACTATCATCCTCTTTTCAATTTTATTGTACAAGCTCTCGTGGGCGCAAGATTGGAAAGTGCTAGATCAATCAGAATACATAGCAGAGTATGCTTACATAGTTCAAGAAGATTCGGCAAACGCTGATAAAACACGCCACTATTCAATGGCTTTATACATTGGTGAAAAATACAGTAAGTTTGAACATATCGGACACTATTATCGTGATTCGTTAAAGCAAGCATCTCGCCAATCAGGCAATAATGAGGCATCTAGCTATGATGTATTTTCTAAAACAAGCAATAAACCATCTAGCGGACTTTTAAACAGATATCGCATTATTAAACAAACAGATAATGATTCGATTTTATTAACAGAAGGGACAATTAACTTTACCGATCGTATTAAAGTAGAAGAAATAATTAAATTCGATTGGCATCTGGTTAAAAGTAAAATACAAACCATTAATGGTTTTGTTTGTCACAAAGCAACTACCCAGTTCAGAGGGCGTAATTATACAGCATGGTACACGCTGGAAATACCAATTAGTGATGGCCCATACAAGTTTAAGGGACTTCCTGGCCTAATTGTTAAAATAGAGGACAAGCAAAAACAACACATGTTTGAACTGGTCAAAATAGAAAGGTCAAATAGTTTTAAAAAGATTTATACCAAATCGGAGAATTATCAAGTGGTGAGCATGCAGAATTACCATCGTTATAAAAAAGCTGAAAACTTAAAATTCATTGAACTTTTTAATAATCCTGAGAAATTTAAAACGACCGGAAATATTGGTGAGATTACAGCTAAAATGAGTCGAATCAATAACTTTATTGAACGCTTTTAATTTTAAACCCTTGTAAAAAGTCAATGCGCCTAAGTTTACTCCTTTCTATATTAACATTCGCAATAAATTGCACCTGTGCTCAAGTTACCATCAAAGGGCAATTTATAAGCAATTCAGATCAGCTCATTAAGGGTATTAGTATTCTTGTACATGAGGCATCTAATGCTAATGCCATTATCACCTATGGTTTTTCGGATGAACAAGGCAAGTTTGAGTTAAAAGTCAACAGTAAATTGGATACCCTTGCCATCAGTACACGCTCGCTCAACTACCGCGATACAACATTAATTATTTCTAATCGCAACCAGGAACTTAGTATCACATTGATCAACGAGGTGCAGCAAATTAAAGAGGTGAGTGTGCGTGGCACGCCTATTATTAGCAAAGACGATACTACTAAATACATTGTTAGTGCCTTTGAAAAAAAGAGCGATGAATCGATTGGTGATGTGATTGATCGCATGCCTGGCTTTACGGTCGATAGTAAGGGTAAGATATCGTATATGGGTCGCCCCATCGATAAGTATTACATAGAAGGCATGGATTTATTGGAGGGGCGTTACAGCATCGCCAATAAAAACCTTTCGAACAAGGCAGTGGGTTCGGTAGAGGTATTACACAACCACCAGCCCATTAAAATGCTGCGCAAAAAACAATTTCACGATGGTACATCGGTGAACATTAAGCTGAAAAAGAAATACACCACAACATTTAGAGGTGAAGCGGCACTTGGTCTACCCTGGCCAAGATATAGCCTTAATGTAACACCCATGCTTTTCTCGCCCAAGCACCAGATGATTGCCTCGCTTCAAGCCAATAACACAGGCCGCGACTTATCGACACAGCACCACCCCTTTACCTTATCGTATAGCGAAATTGACAACTATACTAACACCAAACCTAACCTATTAAACATATCGTCGGTGGCTCCACCAGGCATTAGCAACAATGAGCGTTTTTTGTATAATCAGGCAGCACTTATCAGCTTTAACTACCTCTCGAAACTAAGCGACGATGAAGAACTTAAAACAAACGTGTCGTACTTCAACGACCGTATCGAAGAAAAAGCGCTGGTTGAAAGTGAATACTATCTGGAAACTGACACCACCCGCCTAAGTGAATACACCTTCAATCGCTTCAAAAAAAGCAGTATTATAACCGATTTGATATATACGAATAACGCCAGTCAAAAATACGTAAATAATAAATTCAGGCTCGAGAATTATTGGGACAAGGCCGAATCGTCGATCAACGACACTCAACAGAAGCAGCAAGGAGAACTGCCACATTTTTCAATAGCCAACGAATTGGATTGGCACCGCATGGTAAATAAGCATTTCATTAGTTTTAAAGCCTTTGTTGATTACAACCACAGTCCGCAAAGCATGAACTACCAACCTGGGGTATTTAATGACTACATCAATAATGGAGAAAACTATACTAAAGCAAGCCAACACTACTTAAAAGAAGATTTATTAGCCAAGGCTTCGGCTGCTTTCACGCTTAGCCATAAACGCTGGGCTTTTGCTACCAAACTTTATGCAAACATGGATATTAACAAACTGCAAACAACCATCGATAAAAATAATACATTGGTGGAGGCTGATAGTTTACGTAATCAAATGGATTGGCTACAGAGCGAGTTTGGAGTAGATGAAAGAATAACATACGAGACTCAAAATTTGAGGCTACGCTTTAACCTGCCCCTATCCTATGTGCATTACAACATCAACGATGATTATCATCTGGCAGGTCAAAATATCAAGCAAACATTATTTGCGCCCCGCGCCTATTTAAATTATCAATTTCTACATTACTTTAAATTCATCACATCGGGGTCTATCAGCAAGAGTCTTGGTGAAGTAGATAAACTAACACAGGGCTTTGTCATAAAAAACTACCGTAGTTTGGGAAGAGGAACCAACTTGCTTCCACAAAAATACCGTATATCTTATTTAGCAAAAGGAGAGTTTAAAAATCCTCTGTCGGGTTGGTTTGCATCCCTCGATTACAGATATAGCTTAAATCATAGCGATGTTATTCTTCGGCAAATCAGTTTGGGTAATGGCATTTTTCAGAGCGAAGCACTACCGTACGATAACGAAACCATTGACAATACTATTAACGCGGAGTTAACCTACTACATTGCCAAGTGGCGTTCAACCATTGGCATTAATACCTTTAATAACTACCGTGAAACACAATACGTTTTAAACAGCGAATTAAGCGACCGAAATAGCAAAACCAATCAGATAGCCTTAGATATCAATTGGGGATTTTGGAAAGCATTACAAGTAAAATACAAGTTTAAATACAGCCAAAGCAAGCAGGTAACTACTCAAGCCAGTAGCCAATATTACAATCGCGATCACAGTTTAGATTTCTTCTTCTACCTGAGCAAAACACAATGGGTTAACCTCAGGGGCGAATATACCTCAAGCCTAAGTAATGGTCAATCGCAAAGCACATATTTTGGTGACCTCACCTATGCGTACAAGCCTAAAAAAGGGAAACTTAGTTACAAGATACAATGCCGAAACATCTTTAACGCTGATAAACTGATTAACTATTGGAATAGTGATATTTCATTCGTGCGAAACACTTACTATTTACGCCCACGAGAAATTCTGCTTAATGTCAGCTACCGCTTTTAAGCTGATAAGCCAATGTTTGCATGGTAATAATAGATCGTTTCGCTTATAGCCCCCGATAAATATCGGGGTAGCGATTTACATGATGTAAAATAAATAATTTAAGGAACGGTTCTTTACTGCTGTATTGCAATAGAGAACCGTTCCTTTTTGTATAAGCTTTTCTCAACAATACACTACCTTTGAGGTATGGACATTACATTATTCGACGCATTACTATTGATTGTTGCCGGCCTCTTCGCCGGATTTATAAATACCTTGGCTGGTAGTGGCTCACTTATTACCCTGCCACTCTTAATGTTTTTAGGATTGTCGCCGCATCAGGCAAATGCCACCAATCGGGTAGCTATCTTTTTTCAAACCCTTGTGGCGGTGCGTAATTTTGAGAAACAGAAAACACTGGATATAAAGCAAAATCTATCTTTGGTTATTCCTGCTTTAATTGGCTCGGCTGTTGGTGCAACATTGGCCATTAACATAAACGAAGAATTGCTTAATGCCTTTATTGGTGGCTTATTATTTGTGATGTTTTTTGTGATATTATTTAAGCCCGAACGATGGGTGAAAGAACAAGCTGGCAGTGTTGATGCCAAACCGACTTTCTGGCGAATCATCATTTTCTTTGGAATCGGTTTGTATGGAGGATTTATTCAAGCCGGAGTTGGTTTTTTCCTATTGGCTGGATTGGTCTTGGGAGTTGGTTACGATCTGATAAGAGCCAATGCTGTTAAAGTTCTCATTGTATTTTGCTATACGGCACTTGCATTGGGCATCTTCATGTGGTCGGGACAGGTTAATTATTTGTTTGGGATCGTACTGGCCATTGGTAATGCAAGTGGTGCCTACATTGCTTCGCGTTACTCAAAACAGATAGGTACCAAGTATATTCGTTACATTTTATTGGTTGCTGTTATGTTGGCGGCATTGAAAGTACTGGGTGTGTTTGAATTGTTATTTTAGACCTCGACCTCGCTATTAGATTAGCAATTCTAATAGCTTGCCGAGATGATATTATTATAGTTTAGATGGATTTAAACCAGAATGATAAGCGACCAAGATGAGATTCTAATCCAATACAAAATGATAAGTAATGGTTCCTTCCTGATAGGCAGCAGCCATTTTATCAGCATTAAACTTAGCCTTTTTGGCAGCTTCAATGGCTTTTTGTTTCAAGTAGTTGTTTTGGGTAGTTGAGCCCTTAAGTTGAAATTCGGCACTGGTTACATTGCCATTTCTATCAACACGGATCTTAACATTAATAATTCCTTCTTCTTGTATGTTATAACTTGGTTTTGGCAAGCCTCCAACCAAACTACGCCCAGTTAAATCAAAACCACTTCCCGAATTACCAAGACCTGATCCCTTACGATTCTTCGAATTAGGATCACCAGACGTGTAGCCTTGATTACCCGATCCAGTATCTTCACCTTCGGAATCGCTATCGCCTGTGCTTTTACCAAAGGCACCTTTGGTTTTGTTACGTATATCAGCAGCTTGTTTATCCAAGCGCTCCTGTTCTATTCGTTTTTCCTCTTCAATGCGCTTTCGTTCAGCCTCAGCTTTACGGTCGGCTTCTAATTTCTCTTTCCTTATTCGGTCAGCCTCTTCCTGTTCCTTGCGTAACTTATCTAATCGCTCCCACTCTTCTCTTTCCTTCTTTTTCTCCGCCTCGGTTTGAACCACAGGTGCATCATCATAATCCTGCGCCTTTATAGTTTCCTCTTCAGGTTCAGGAATTACTGGTTCAGGCTCCTTAGCAGGTGGTGGTGGCGTAACTTCCTCAACTTTTTCGGGCTCTGCTTGCTTAGGTTCTACTTCTCCCCCAGCTAGTATGGTATCACCGAAATTAACCAATATCCCCTCCTCTTCTTGTGGTAAAGTTTTTAAACCAAAGAAGATTAACAACAATAACAACAGTAAATGAAAAACTGTTGTGCCAATTACACCGTATTTTTTATTCTTATCATTCATATTTATTTGGCTTGTGTGGCCAGTATCAACTTGAATTTATTACGAATGGCAATATCTCTAATTTTCCCAACTATTGAGAACGGAACCGACTGATCAACGTGCAAAGCAATGTACATTTCAGGACTATCTTCCAATATTTCCTTCAGACGTCTTTCTACCTTCCAAAATGGTAATTCCTCTCCTTCTACAAAGTATTTTCGATCCGCTGTAACCGATATCGTCGTATTTGGCTTGGCAGAAACCTGATGATCACTCTCGGGTAATTTTAGGTTTTTAACCGCTGGAGGAGTTACCAAGGTAGATGTAATCATAAAGAATATGAGCAATAGAAACACAATGTCGGTCATTGACGACATGCTAAAACCAGATTCAACTTTGCTTCTTCTCTTTAACCCCATTATCTAATGTCTAAAATAACTTTAACACCATTCGACTCCGCAATATCAAGCACTCGAGCCACATCACCAGTTGAAGCATTTTTATCTGTTCGTAGCTTCACAACCGTTTTATCGCTATTAGCAAAAGTACTTAACAAACGTGCTTCAACATTTTCAGCACCCATCCATTTTCCAGCCACAACATATCGACTAGATGCAGTTACCCTCACATCAATAAACTTAGTTACCTCAACTTTTTTTGTTGCCTTTTTAGGTATCAACAATTTAATGGCATTGGGATGCACCATTGTTGATGTTATCATAAAGAATATCAACAATAGAAACACAATGTCAGTCATTGACGACATGCTAAAACTTACGCTTATTTTTGTTCTTCTCTTTAGCGCCATCCCTTAGTGAGCAGGTTCATTTAATAAATCCATAAATTCCATGGTGCTTGCTTCCATTTTGAAAACCACTTTTTCAACCTTAGCTACCAATATATTATAAGCAAAATAGGCAATAATACCCACTACCAAACCTGTTACAGTTGTTACCATTGCCGTATATATTCCCGACGACAGAACGCCTACATCAATGTTATTACCTGCATTGGCCATATCGTAGAAGGCTCTGATCATACCAATAACGGTTCCCAAAAATCCAATCATTGGAGCTCCACCAGCCACAGTTGCCAATGTTGGCAAGCTTTTTTCTAAGCGACTAATTTCGAGGTTACCTACATTTTCGATGGCTGTATTTACATCGTTCAATGGCCTGCCAATACGTGAAACCCCTTTTTCAATCATTCGTGAAATCGGAAAATCGTGCGATTGACAAAGGGCAATGGCAGAATCAATTTTACCATCGTGTATGTAATCCTTAATCTTATTCATAAAACCATCATCTTCCTTAGAAGCCTTTTTGATGGCAACAAAACGTTCAAAAAAGATATACACCGAAATGATGGACAATAAGGCTAGCGGAATCATAATCCAACCACCATTCATCGCCATTTCAATATAATTCATGCCTTGTTCAGCACCTTCTTCTAATTCAACATCATTTAAGTTCTCAGCTGTTGCCTGAATAAATAATAATAGGTTCATATTGTTCTTTTTATTTCTAACACGGCTAATTTAGCAAAAATGTATTTTGTATTCGCATTTGAAACTATAACGTTTCCTTTTCTTCTTTAGTCTCCACTTCCTCTTCCTTTTTACCTTCCCCTCTAATTTTCATCCAATACCTGTGCATTAGCTCCCTTAATGTATCAAATTCTTCGTTAAAAGAAATACCAACACCCTGAGTGGTTGGAGAACTGGTGTAAACGATATCGTCATTAGAATGCGTATAAGCTTTGGCACGTAAGCTACCCGATGCATTTAGTTTTACATCTACATCAAAATCACCAATAAGTGCGCTTGTTCGTGTTTCATCTTGTCCATATCCAACATTACCATTTATGGAAACACGATTATTAAATACTTGGGTAGAGAGAGCTACCTCCACCTCATCACTCGTCACCTCATCACCTGGGCGATAACTCACACCGATGTCAAAATCATTACTAATTTGTGATAACCAATTACTAAGCTGATTCGACAACATCTCAGATGTGGTTACAAGAGCTGCATTATTACCTGTTGAACGATTTCCATTACCTACGTTTGCCGACTGGTTTTCGTCGGAATAAAAACGATTAAGTACCAGTAAAGAAAGCACCTGTCTATTCAATTCCTCTTCGGAATTAATAAAGGCATCAATAAAATCCTGATTATTTTTCTGCGCCGATGGTGTTACAATCTCAAATTGAATGGCTGGTTTCGTTAATCGATCAGTCAGTAACATATTACAATGCACTGGAATTCGCCTTCTATACTCATCCAACGAAGGATCATCCTGCATACTAGAAGCAACCAAATCGTAAAGCGATGTTTTTAATTTGTAGGTCGCATTTAAGTCTATATTTGCATCATATGGATTACCGTTCCATTGAATATTACTGCCTTGATTAATTAAAAAACGCTTGTTCAAAACATTTTGAAGGGTAAATAAATAATCGCCTTCGGTAAAACTAAAATCACCATAGAAATTAATTCCACCTTCCTTGTCCATCTTTATTTGAAGATTACCGTTGCCACTTCCTTTCAAGATATCCCCACTTTTAGAATCAAAAATAACTTGGGTTTTAGCTTCTGGTGTAATATCTAAATCCATTGTCACCGTCATTCCCGACAAGTCTGCTTCGTACCCCTGAACTTCTTCCTTATCCACTATATCATAGAGTGTTTCATCCTTAACAAATCGAATAAAATTCGATTCTTCAACACTTTCCTCACCCCTCAGTGGAATATAAAAATTGGTATTTTCCTCAGTGGTTCCACTAATATCAATAATGATATCGCTTGTTGTACCTGTTATCGACATGTTACCATTGGAAAAAACCGTTCCGTAGTAAAGCTGATTATCAACACTCTTCGTATCTAAAACCAACATATTGTTGGTCAGTAGAACTAAATCATAGGACATATCGTGAAAGCCAGTATGGGTAATGTCACCATTAAACGTTCCCGAATTACCAAAACGATCGGATAAATTAAGCCCTTGAAATAACATTCTATTAGGTTCAAAAATAACAGAATCACTAATGGAATAGGTTGTCTTCAATAAATCAACGTCGAAAAAAGCTTTGTTAATATTAAGTCTACCAAGCAACTCTGGTTCTGATATAGGCCCAACAACGGCAATATCACCTGAAGCTGTTCCTGACAGATTTTGCATGATTCGTTTTAGATAGAGATTAAGAAAACCTATTTCTAAACTATCTATTTGAAAAGCCATATCCATGCTCAATTTGTCCATATCAAAATACCCACCACCAGACAAGGGCACAGTATTGTTCTTCATCACTTTTGAATCAAGTAGTAGGTGTTTATTGTCTGGCTCATAATTCGTTTCCAAATAAAAGTCGCCTATCATATCTTTATTAAACTCAAAGTCTTTTATAGCTAGATCACTGGTTACAATAGGTACACGAAAAACATCTTTAATACTGATATTTCCATTTAAGAGACCAGAAATATCCATACTACTCAAATTTTCTTTGCTTAATATATGCCCAAGGTTTATATTCTGAATGTGAATATTCAAACCATCGGAAATAGTTTTATGTAGAAAACCATTGATGCCAATCTCTTGATTTTGATGATGAACTCTAAAATTCTTAAATGATAGACCCAAAGGATGATAATTAACTCTGCAAGGCTGTACCTCCCACAAACTATCACGTATCATTACATACGAAGGCTCAATGTCAATAAGCGCATATAAGCCTCTATCGCTCGAACGCAGATGTGTTTTTGTGAGAATTGAACCACTATTGGTATACTCGTTCCAATTATTCCAAAACACATTAAATACAACTGTGTCCCTGTACAGATGTTGATGCAAGCTCAAATTCTGAAATATTGTTTCTTCATCAATATCAATATTTTTAAAGCGTGTGATTAGTGATAAACTCTCATCTCCCTTTGAGCTAATGTTTAATTCTGGTCGGATTGCACTAACGTTTTTATACTTTAAATAACCAAGTTCACCACTCACATCAACGTAACCAGTCTCACTATTATACCTTCCCAAAACCAAACCTTCATCGGATATCACTATGTTTGGTTGAATTAAGTTCATGATAGACGACACCTTCTTTAGACGACACGAAAATGTGAACTCATTGGCATGGTATTCAAACTCTTTTACCTCCAACTCTTTTTTTAATGCAGGTAAATAATCAACTATTTTACGGTTAATAAGCGACCCCAGGTATTTAAAATTATATTTTCCAATTAAATCGCCTTCAGCCAAATCAGACTGTAATATCAAGTGTTTGTCATCTCCCTCTCGAACAGAAATAATTAACAATGAATCCATTTTAACATCGTGGATTGGCGATTCAAAAAGAGCATCTTTCACCTTTACAAATCCAACAATATCATTTAAATCACGCCCACTAAAATTAGTTTCCAGATTTAATGAAAAGTTATTATCCACAACGCTCGGAACAATATTCAACTTATCTAATTTAGCACCCCTAATTGTTGCATTAAAATCAAAATTTGGGACATCTCCTGAGAAATCTATCTTTCCATTAAAAGCCAAGGCACCATTGGGATCTTTAACAGCAAAATGTCCATCGAACTTATTATTAGCAAACAATCCGTTCAAATTAATATTGGTATAATCATAATCATTGATTCTCAAAGAATCAATATTACCTTGTAAATGTGCATAAAAGGAACTAGCTGACTTACGTTGCCCCTTGATAGTAACTGACATTGTTACATTCTCCATTAAACTGTCAGCTTTAGCTAATTTACCAATATTAAAACCTTGTGTAGATAAGTTCCCTGCAAACAGTAACCCCTTTTCTTCATCAATTTTAACACCAATATCCGTATCTATACTTCCAAGTGCAGAATTAAATTGCCCATAGGCCACCATGTCACTTAAGAAACCAGTTAAATTACCCTTATATCTTATCTCTTCTAAACTTTGTAGCGCACTAGGCAACTTCACAGCAGTTCCTCTGGAAAATGAAAGCAAGCGTTCTAAATCATTTGGCGAAGATTTTAAATGACTAATATTTAAGTATAAGAATGATTCATCTATATTCGGCAGACCACTAATATCAAAACTCGTCGCGATTGAAGATTGCGAACCAAATTCGAGCCTTACCTTGCGCCCTTTAATATTGTCAATTCTTCCATAAAAGTTACCTGATAAACCAACAGGCACTCGTAAATAATTCTGATTTGGATTAAAGAACGAAAAATCTAAAGGTGAAATATAAGATGGCTTGACTCCCAAGTGAAAGGTTCCAAGCTGTTCTATGCCCTCAAACTTTTTATTTATCTGACAAAAAACAGAATCAATATACAATGAAGAATACGATGTATTTAGTTTTATCTCGGTTGCTGAAACAAATGTATCGTTAAATTTAGCCGTGCAGGAGCCATCCATCATCCTAAAGCCTCGTTTTTCAGAGAAACTTATGGCTTTCAAGGCAAAAGACACGATACTATCTTGTTTTATATTACTTATAGCCACATTTAAATTATGAATATCGGCGTCTATATTACTGCCTCTATCCCCATACCTAAGGGCACCATTTTTTATGTGGATATTACTAAGTCCCACTGACCAACGATCATGAATTACAGAATCCTTCTTCCCCAAATGCGCCAATAAAAATGAATAGTTATATAAACTATCAACTTTCTCAACTTGAATCAATGGTTTGTTAAGTTGAATATTTCGAAAAAAGATTTGCTTTTTACTCAATCGAAATGAATCAATAGCCGAACTCATTTTCTGCACAAAAACTAAAGTATCTTTCTGTTCATCCAATAGTAAAACATCATCCAGAACCAGATGCTTAAATGGCTTAAAATAAACACGTCCTACAGAAATATCCGTATTAAACTCTTCTGATAATTGTGCGGTAAAATAATCAAGTGCCTTGGTTTGAACGGCAGGAATTAAAATGATGGTATACAACAGTATGGGCACTGCCAAAAGCACTGCCGAAACATACAATCCTATTTTGATATTTTTTTTTATACTTTTATCCCGTTTTATAACCCACCAAAATTAGCAAAAACGTGGGATATTATGCGGATTTAAAGGTAATTCATTAAAATCAAATTATGAGTGTTGTTATTTTGGGTATTGAGTCGTCGTGTGACGATACTTCAGCATCGGTTTTTCGTGATGAAGTTGTGCTATCAAATTGCGTCGCCAACCAGGACGTTCATCAAGCTTACGGGGGAGTAGTACCCGAATTAGCTTCGCGTGCCCACCAACAAAATATTATCCCTGTTGTCGAAAAAGCAATTCGTGATGCAAAAGTCTCAAAGGATGAAATTGATGCTGTGGCTTTTACACGTGGCCCAGGATTAATGGGGTCATTATTGGTAGGAACTTCATTTGCGAAAGGTTTTGCACTTGCCAATAACCTACCTTTAATTGAGGTTAACCATTTACATGCTCATGTATTAGCACATTTTATTAAGGAGGACAAAGACGATAATAACCAACCAAAATTCCCGTTTTTGTGTCTTTTGGTATCAGGCGGAAACAGTCAAATTGTGCATGTCAAGAGTCACCTTGATATGGAAATAATTGGTCAAACCATTGATGACGCCGCTGGAGAGGCTTTTGATAAGTGTGCAAAAGTAATGGGATTGCCATATCCTGGAGGACCGTTAATTGACAAATTAGCTAAAGAAGGTAATCCCGATGCATTTCAATTTAGTAAACCACGAATAGCGGATTTCAATTACAGCTTTAGTGGATTAAAAACTTCTTTTCTTTACTTCTTGCGTGATCAACTTAAAGTTAATGCAAATTTCATTGAAGAAAACAAAGCTGACATCTGTGCTTCCTTGCAAAAAACCATAATTGATATTCTTATGGATAAATTAATTAAAGCATCGAAAGCCACAAACATAAAGCAAATCACGCTTGCTGGAGGCGTTTCCGCCAATTCAGGCTTACGAAATCGTGTTGAAGAATTAGCTAAATCAAACAATTGGGTAACCTATGTGCCAAAATTTTCGTACACAACCGACAATGCTGCAATGATTGCCATAAACGGTTACTACAAATACTTGAAGAAAGAGTTTGTAAAACAGGACATAGCACCTTTTGCAAGACTTGAGTTTTAAATATTTTAAATGTCAAGTATTTGGTAGAATAAAAAAGCCGATTAGTCAAAATAAAACGCATTTTTACCGTAAAAAAGGGAGCTTTGAGGGTTTTTTTATATTTTTGCAAGCATATTTAGGTAATTGTGGGGGAGTTATATTACGAAAAAGCATCGGGATTTGTTGAAAAGCATATTGGAAATGAATTAGTTATTGTTCCATTAGTTGGAGCAGTAGCACAGATGGATAAAGTATTCTCTCTTAACGAAATTGGTTCTTTCATCTATTTTTTAATTGATGAACCTAAAACAAAAGGTGAGATTTTAGATAAAATCTTAACCGATTTTGATGTAACTGAAGAAATTGCTAAAACAGACTTAGATAGTTTTTTGTTAAAAGCTAAGGAAGCGGGAATCGTCAATATCATAAATGAAGTGACAAGATAAGAATGAGCGTAAAGAGGAAATACATAAAACCAAGTATTGAGGTTTACAATATAGATCAAGAAATTAGTTTGGTTATGGCTTCAGTTCCTGTCGATCCGCCATGGGGAGCCGCAGCTCCTGCGGAAGAATCTCTACCAGATTACCCTAATACATTAAAAAGTGATTCTCCTTTTGGAGGAGACAAACCGGATTATGATAACATGTAAAGGCCAATAGTGAATAAGACTTTAACTTATAATATAGGGGGCATAGGAATACAAGTAAATTTCCTTTGCCCCTTTTTATTTCCTGACAATAAAGCTGGAAGCCATTTCTTTCAAGATTCATTCCACTCGTGGATATTAAACATTTGCTCTACAAACGACATTAATATTAAAGATTACAGACTCACATTTGCTGGGTCTGAAGAGTTTGACATAGAAATACCATATAAATGGAGTCTCTATTCAAGTAGCATTAAAAAGGCAATTGTATTCGAGTTTGAACAAGATGATTATTTCTCAAAAGGAATAGCAGAAATAAATATTGAAACCAAGACTATAGAACTTAGCTTGGTTCATCACCAGCAATCAGAAAAAAAAATAGACCCGTTTTTTCATCCCTTCGGAATATTGCTTTTGCAATACCTTGTCCACCTGAACAGCGGAGTTATTATTCACGCATCGGCTGTTGAGTACAAAAACAAAGGTTATCTTTTTTCTGCCATTTCGGGAACAGGTAAGTCAACAATGGCTAATCTCTGGAAAAGTTGTGGAGCTAAAATCATCAATGACGACCGAATCATAATATCGCCTCAAAAATCAGAGTATTATTTACACAATACTCCAATGCCGCACTATCAAGATCAAAATAAAAAAGCCCCGCTATACAAAGCCTTCCTTTTAAAACAAGCAAAGGAAAATTACATTGAACCATTATCACCCATTAAAAGTACAATGGGACTTTTAAGCAACTGCATTCAATACCAATACGATGAAGGTCAGGTTAAACAACGTTTGAATACACTCGAAAACATCGCCCAAAATTACGGCGTATTTGAACTAGGTTTTAAACCAGATACATCAATAGTATCATTTATTGAAAACTATTTTGAAACTTGATAATGTAAAACATATCGTCGAAGAGCTATTGAATGATGGTAAAAGCACTGAGATAACAGCGCAAGGAATTAGCATGTACCCACTTCTACAGCCAAATGACAAATTACTGGTAAAGAAGTACGATAAATATAAAAAAGGGGATATCGTTATTTTTGATCGAGGTGATGTTTTTGTTGCACATCGCGTTATAAGTATTCGGAACGAAAAAGTAATTTGCAAAGGTGATAGCCTGATTAAAGCAGACCCAATGATCAATAAAAAAGAGATACTTGGTAAAATCACTGCTAGAACCAGACACACTAAAACTATTACTACTAGGCATTGGAAATTCAGACTAATGACACATATAATGCCTACATTTCATCCTCTTTTAGCATACCCTTTTATGGTGATGGCAATACTCCATCAAAAATACATCTAACACAAGCACATTAAATCTTTCCTGCTTCAATATTAAATTCAATCAGATTATATAGTATTTTAGTAACTGATTTATGAATTAGCCAATGAACATTCATCCGAAAGAAAGATTCACATATTTAATACAAGCGATAAAACTAGTGTATTACAGTTCGCCAAAGTGGACTGTAATAAATATACTTACAACAAGCCTAAGAGGCTTTATTCCACTTCTCTTACTATATGTTGTAAAGGAGTTAGTGGATGTTGTTGCACAAACAGTTGAAACAAATGGATCAAACATAAACCTAACCGAAGTTTATACAACAGTTGCTTTGGCTGGGATTTTCTTTCTTCTGAACGCTGTAAGTGGTTCAATAAACGCATTGGTGCGCGAACGCCAGGCACACTTTGTCAACGATCATATTCAATCATTAATACAAGACAAAACAGTTAATATCCCGTATCGTTATTTTGAAGATGCGAATTATCAAGACATTTTTTACCGTGCCATTAATGAAGCACCCTATCGACCTGGTGCCATTTTTTATAGCTTATTAGGCTTATTACAGAACCTCATTACCTTGGGGATCGTAATTATTATTTTAAGTACTTTTCATTGGAGTTTAATTCCTGTTTTATTGCTTGCGGGCGTTCCAATTATCTTATTTCGATTTTATTACTCGCGCAAATTGTATGCAATAAAAAAGGAGCAAACTGAAGATGAGCGCAAAATGCATTATTTTAATCGCCTATTAACGGCCAAGGATTTTGCTAAAGAGCTTCGAATTTTTAATCTTAATGATACCTTTCGCGATAAATATGTTGAAGTACGCGACAGGTTAAGAGCTAAACAATGGCAACTATCGAAAAACAAAACTGCTTGGGAAAGCATGGTTCAAATTCTTTCCACATCAGTTCTTCTCATTGTTTTTTCCGTTATTATTTTAGGAGCCATCAAAGGAGAAATAAGCAATGGTTCGATGGCCATGTATTTCCTAGCCCTACATAGAGGTTATGCTGTTCTTCAGGTTCTATTGAGTAAAATAACCTCCCTTTATGAAGATAATCTGTTTCTTAAAAACTTTTTCGAGTTTCAAAAAATAAGCTTACCTAGTGAAGAAAGCACAAAAGCTGACTTTCCATCGCCATTAAACAATGGCATTACTTTTAATGACGTAAGCTTCAAATACCCAAATACCAAGCGTTGGGTCTTTAAAAACATCAATTTACACATTCCATCAGGAAAAACAATTGCCTTAGTTGGCGAGAATGGTTCTGGTAAAACAACCTTGGTGAAAATGCTTGCTGGCTTATACCAACCAAGCAATGGAAATATTAAGCTCGATAATGTTGATATAAACAACATCAAGCATGAAGAGCTAGCGCAGAACATCAGTGTAATTTTTCAGGACTTCATGCTATACAATATGTCGGCATCCGATAATATTCGATTTGGAAATGTAAAACGCCCATTTGAAGCTGATAATATAATTAAAGCAGCCAATGAAGCTGGCATACACAATGTTTTCAATGGTTTACCCAAAGGGTATGATACAACTTTAGGAACACTTTTTAAAGATAGCGAAATGCTTAGCCGCGGCGAATGGCAACGTACAGCCCTTGCTCGCTCATTTTATAACGAAGCCCAATTGGTAATACTTGATGAACCAACGAGCTCGCTCGACGCCTTCACCGAAGCAAGTTTAATAAAACATTTCAAACAGATTATTCATGGCAGAACGGCCATTATTGTTAGTCATAGATTAACGACGATAAGCATGGCCGACATAATAGTGGTATTAAAAGATGACGGCATTGCGGAATACGGCGAATATCAGCACTTAATGCAAACCAAAGGAGAACTATATAGAATGATCGAATCCTTAAAATAAATAACCTATTTAATCAATACTGTTATGCCTCCAAAAAACGCGAAAGAATAAGGCTGGAAACTATAGGCATCGTTACTACTTACCGAGCCCATATAGTACTTAAAACGAGGCTCAATATTGAAGCGTACTATTTTGGATAAGGGCAATTCCATGCCAATCCCCACCGAACTACTCAGCGCCATTGGCTTAATATCGGCCGTTTCTCCAATTTCAATTTTCTTACCATCCGAAATCATATAAGCATTATTACCAATTAAGAAATTAGTGCTAACACCTCCTGACAAGGAAAGATTAACAAAAGATTCTAGTACCTGATATCGCGCCATTAATGGCACCTCCAAATAATCAAGTGTTTGTCGTAAGGCATCTGATTGAGCTAACATTGAATTAGTAGTAATAATATTCATTCCTTCATTTTTCAGATCATTCGCAAATTCGATACTCGACCCCTCATTTAAACTTATCGCCCCCATCGAATTACTTAAGTCAGCAGGCGTCGGCATTACACTTGACATATCTGAATGACCATACATAGGATAATCACTATACAATCCAGCGGTCTGACTAACCTCTTGCCCTAACTGAGCAAATAACACACCGGTTTCAAAACTCCAACGTGATTGCCCTTCAATCCTGACATTGATGCCGCCTCCAAGAGTAATGATACCACTTTCGGTATTTCTTGATGATCCGTGACTATACATCACAGATTGATTAGCACTACCCGATTGCTTTGAATTATAGGCTGATGAAACTGAACCTCCCAAATGCACTCTTAATTGTTTTCTTTTAGAAGAAGTATTATTAGATGCAAACATTACCTCTTCAAATTCTTTGAATCGACTATGCTTATGAAGAAATTTAGTTGAAATTATAGAGATTGGAAGCTGAACATCATCTTTACTATCCATTCCTACCCATTGTTCGCGCTTTACTATTTCCTCTTCTTCATTTTCCTGAGTATCAACAATGCTATTAATAACAGTCTTTGTTGGTTCAGAATTAGTAGAAACAGCAGACACAAGTGCTATCGGGTCACTTTTCTTTCCTTCAACTATCACCTTTTTACTTAGCTTTATTTCTTTGTCTATACCATTGCTTGTACTCTCCGAATTTAAAACATCACCTGCTGTCAATAATGCCTGATTGTTTTCCAAAGGCGACAATAAATCAAAAACAATAAACAAACCTAAAAGAGTAACTATGGATGCTGCAATGCCTACTTGGTGATAAAATATAATTCGCTTTTTCTTTGCAGTAGCACTAAGGTGAGATTCAATACCAGCCCAAACTGCATCGGAAGGAGCAGAACTTAAATCATTTAGTCCTCCTTTGAATACCTCATCTATTTTATTGCTATTCAAATTCAACATACTTCCTGTTTTTTACTACTTACTTCCAACTCTATTTTATTTTTCAGCCATTGTTTTGCCCTCGACAGATTGGATTTCGAAGTTCCTATCGAGATACCAATATCTTCAGCAATTTCCTTATGCGAATAGCCTTCAATAACATACATGTTAAATACTAAGCGATATTGGCTGGGTAATTCCTGAATTAAGCTTAGCAATACCTTCTCGTTTACAACTGGCACATAAATATCCGCCTCTTCATTTTCTCTCATTAAAGGAAACTCATCAACCAACACTTCTAACTTTTTCTTACGAAAATGCTCAATTACAGTATTAACAATTATTCTACGCACCCAACCTTCGAACGAACCTTTAAATCCAAATAAATGAATCTTAGTAAACACCTTAATAAAACCTTCTTGCAAACAATCCTCAGCCTCCATGCGATCTTTACAATAGCGCAGACAAACACCCATCATTTTATCAGCATACAACTGATACAATTGATGTTGCGACTTACGTTTGCCTTTTTGGCAATTCTTGATTATTTCTTCTATTTGGGTCACAGACAATTGAAACATTCAGACTTAAAAACCTAATGTTTGAAATTAACTCTTTTAAGTGAATCCTTCAACCAGTTGATTAAAGAACTAATTTAGCATGGCCACCAGAGCTTCTTTTCTCACTTATTGAGACGTCTGTTTAAATGAAGGGTTGCGTGCAGATGATAATTAATAATTCTTTTTCACCCGATCCATTTCACGATTGGCATCCTTCTGCTTAAGTGTTTCGCGCTTATCGTGTCGTTTCTTACCTTTTGCTAAGGCTATTTCAACCTTTGCCAATCCTCGGTCATTTAAAAATAACTTAATTGGAATAATGGTTAAACCCGAATCCTTAGTTTTGCGTTCAAGTTTCTGCAACTCTTTTTTCTGTAGTAATAACTTTCTTTCGCGCTCCGGTTGATGATTATTATAGGTTCCGTAGAAATACTCTGACACACGCATACCCTTTAACCATAACTCACCTTTCACAAAAAAACAGTATGAATCCACCAAACTTGCCTTCCCAAGACGAATTGATTTTATTTCGGTACCTGCAAGCTGAACACCTGCAGTAAAACGTTCAATCAACTCATAATCAAAAGTGGAACGTTTATTTCTTATATTTATTCTTGGTGCAGTCTGGCTCATAGGTTAAAAGTGAATCCGCTTAAACGAATTAGTAAAAAATAGACTAAATATGGCAATGAAAGAACTAGAGCTGAAACACTTATGGTTTGCCAAAATCGTGTTTCCTTGCTAGCATTCCCTAATTCACAAATGGCTTCCCAAACAATGTAGGCTGCGTATAACATTAAAAAACTCAAGAAAAACGTTTCAGGAAACAACACTGTAACAATTCCTACCAGGTAAATCGAAACAGATGGATAAGCAGCTATTTTAAACGCATCATCTTTCTCAAGCTTTAAGCCCAAAAACGGTAGTACATTTAGTATCACAATATAAGCAAGGTACAAACCAAAAAAGCAGGCCGAAAAGGTAAATATTGCATACTTCAAAGCTAACTCAAAATCAACCCCTTGATGATTAAATATATACCCTAAAAAAGTAGCAAGTGTAAAAGCTCCAATCAGCGGCAAGCTAAAATACTTTAACACATCGTTAAGCCCTGTTTTTTCAGACCAAATTATCGTCCAGGCCTTACGTGGTGTGAAAACCAATTCCCTTATCGTGAAGAATAATTTTTTATAAAATTCTCCCAAGGTCAATGTTTCGTTATTCATTTTTTCCTTCGCCATAGTTGTCACAAAAATAACAAAATTATCCTATCTTATATTCAACGGATATGACATCGAACGATTATCACAATTCAAAGTTTCATTAATTTGTTCTAATTTTGGATATAAAATAAATCGAAATGACTTCAATTGATACACCATATAATCTGTTAGTGATATTAGGCCCAACGGCTTCGGGCAAAACAAGCTTTGCAACCCAACTTGCACTTCGTCTAGATGCTGAGATCATTAGCGCTGACTCGCGACAGATATACAGAGGTATGGATTTAGGAACAGGTAAAGATATTGAGGACTATACCATTGGTGATGTTACCATTCCGCATCATTTGATCGACATAGTTGATGCAGGTTACAAGTACAATGTATTTGAATACCAAGCTGATTTTTTTAAAGCATTTGAAAAAGTCAAAGCCAATAATCACTTTCCTATTATGTGTGGTGGAACTGGTATGTACATTGAATCGGTATTAAAAAAATACAAATTAATTAATGTGCCTAATAATGATGAATTAAGAAATACGCTTCAAAATAAAACACTTGAAGAATTAAGTCAACGCCTTAACGAATACAAATCGCTACATAATCAAACAGATACCGATACTGTTGCGCGTGCTATTAGAGCTATTGAAATTGAAGAATATTATAAAACGAATCCGGAAATTAAACTTGACCTCCCCGAAGTAAACCCTTTAATTATTGGCGTTAACATCAATCGTCAAGCTCGCCGCAAGAAAATAACAAATCGACTTAAAAAGCGTTTAGAAGAGGGTATGATCGACGAAGTCAAAACACTTTTAGCTCAAGGGATTAATCCAGATGACTTAATTTACTATGGACTAGAATACAAGTATCTAACGCTTCATGCCACTGGTCAAATCACATACAAAGAGATGTTTGATAAATTAAATGTTGCCATTCATCAGTTTGCGAAACGACAAATGACATGGTTCAGAGGTATGGAACGCAAAGGCGCCAACATTCATTGGGTTGATGCATTTGAACCCATTGATGAAAGAATCGATCGTGTAATCAAGCTCTTAAAAGCATAGAGCTGACAATTACTCCATGCGATAAGCAATAATTCTGTTATCGAAAAAAGTAGGCACAAGTATTAATTTGCTTTCGTGAATAAAACCAATATCAGCACAGTTTATTTTCTGTTCCACAGTATTTAGCAAAACAATAGGTTTTTCGTCGGGTACTACATGAAACAACATACCTTGCCACGATGAAAAGTAATAGCCTCCTTCGTTATCCGCTTCAATACCATCAATTGCAACTGTTTCGGGAACATATATTTCGTGAGTCTTCTCTGGCAAGCTAACCTTTAACATATTATTCGCAGTTCCAACTAATAAGTGATAGTCTTCATAAAACAAGCCATTAACTCCTTTTAAATAATCACCTTCCAACCAAAGGACTAATTTATCATCTTCCAATTTCAAAATCTGACCTGTCGCCGCATCTGAAACAAAAACATCACCAGTTTCGGTCATGCACACATCATTTAAAAATTTTGCTGATTCATATTTTATTCGGTTGTGAATCTGTTTCAATTCAATATCAATTATTACCAATTCATTAATATCAGACACATACAGGTATTTAGCATCAGCTGCCATGCCTTTGGGTGCACTTATTCCGCTAACCCACTGTAATTCTTCAACGGAGCCATCCACCTTCACAAGCGAAATAAATCCTTCCCCATCCTTATCTGCAGGACCTCCTTGAATATTCGAAACAAAAATTCGATTACTAAACTTATGATAAAGTACACTTTCAGGCACATTAAAAACTGCTTCTGAGCTCCAAATTCGATTTAACTCTTGACTGTTAGCTCCATGAGATAAAATAACAAGTGCTAAAAGTGGAAAAAGACGTAAATATTTCATCATAATGCATTTTTTATTGTTCCGATACAACGAAGAGTTATTATCTTGTCATAACATTTTGAAAAAATCAACGTAACAGGATGTGTTCGTTTTAAATTTTTACCTATTCATTAACAAAAATAACTAAACTGAACTAACCAACAATTACTTGATTACAAAAATACCCTAAATTAGCACCCAACAATGGAGAGCATTGAAGAATACATCTTAAGGATTACAAAATTAGCCAACCGTAATAAAGAATTAAACGACCAATTACAAGGATTAGTTGGGTGGTACGAAATTCTTCAGCGGCAAAATGAAAAATACCTGCACTTACTCTCCGAATATTCTTATGAAGAAATAGAAGATCGTTTAAAGGTCCCTAGCAAGAGGAGTATTAAGCGTTTTAAAATGGTTTCTATTTTATACGCTACTATTTCTGGTTTTAAAAAGCTCAATGGTCACCCCAATGCCCAATTATTGATTGATGCTCTTGATGAATTATATCTGACATTTGATGATATTGCTAAAAAATATGGCGTTCTGAAGGTTAAAACCATTGGTGACACTTTTTTATTTGCAGGTGGTGTATTGGAAGAGAATAGAACTAACCCCATAGATGTAATTAACACAGCTATTGAAATGCAAGCTGCTGCCAAAAAATGTATCATAAGCGGTGATGATGATCCGTTTTGGAGTATTAGCATTGGCATACATACCGGACCGGTTCTTGGTGAGCCAACGGGCAAGAAAAACTCACCTTACACCTTAACTGGTGAAAGTGTAAACATCGCCTCACGCATGGGTATGGCAGCTGAAACTGGACAAATTAACATCTCGGCCATGACCTACGAATTGGTTAAGGAGTTTTTTGAGATGCAATTAAAAGGTCACATGCCGGCTAAATATAAAGGATTACTTGAGATGCATAATATCGAAGGTATTCTGCCCGAAATATCGAGCGAAGGCAAAGGTTTATTCCCGAATAATAAATTCACAACAAAATATCGCCTCATCCAATTTATGGATATCCAAGAGGAAGTACTAGATTTATTAGAACAAAAACTTCCCGCAAGTCTTTATTACCACAACATCAAACACACAATTGATGTTGTAACCGAAGTTGAATTAATAGGCTGGGCCGAAGGTTTGAGTGAAGAAGATATTCTTACGCTTAAACTGGCTGCAATATTCCACGACAGTGGTCATATAGTCGATTATGAGGAACATGAATTAAGGGGCAGCGAAATTGCGCGCGAAACACTTAAACGTTACCATTACACGGAGAAAAAAATTGATGAAGTTTGTCGCTTAATTATGTCGACAAAATTCCCGCCTGAACCAAAAGATTTATTAGAACAGGTTATTTGTGACTCCGATTTGGATTACTTGGGAAGAAGTGACTTCATTCCTGTTTCTACCAATCTTTATCACGAATTAAAAGAACGTAATTTAATCGGTTCGCTTGAAGAGTGGAACATGATGCAATTGAATTTCATTCGTAAGCACCAATATTACACCGAAACAGCTCGTAATCTTCGACAGGTCAACAAAGACAGTCAGGTTTCAAGACTAGAAAAACTATTGCGAATTAATTAGTTACAAATAAATACTTCTTTTACATCAGAAATATGTCGGGTAACATATGCTGTTATTTGCCGTCATTACACTTGTTATGTAATTTAGTCAGCCTAACAAGAAAATGTTCTTGCCTGGTAAAAGTTGATAATCCCAACTATTCATAAAAAATAAAATCACTAAATTAATCTTGTATGAATAAATTAATCTTGGCCATGATGGCCATCTTTGTACTTTCTGCATGTAATCAAAAACCAGCTAAAGTGTACACTGCATCAAATCCTGATTTAAAACAAAAAGTGGAAGAGTTTATTTCGGTTAAATTAACAACCGACATGAGCCAGCTCACTGAAAAAGAAAAGCAGATGTTACCCCTATTATTTGAAACGGCTCAAATAATGGACGACCTATATTGGAAACAGGCTTGGGGCAACAAAAAAGAATTACTTGACAATTCTGCTGACGAGTATTTGAAAAAATTCATTCAAATAAACTACGGCCCCTGGGAACGTTTAAATGATAATTCATCATTTGTTGAAGGCATAGGTAAAAAACCTGCTGGTGCCGGTTTCTATCCTGCCGATATGACCAAAGAGGAATTCGAAGCTTTTGAAGCTGATAACAAAGATGAACTTTATACAGTCATCAAACGAAAAGAAGATGGTTCGTTAAATGCTATTCCTTATAGCAAAGCGTACAACAAAGAATTGACTAAAGCCGCTGATCTATTAAAACAAGCTGCTTTACTAGCCGAAGATGAAGGCTTAAAAACTTATTTAGAAACAAGAGCCAAAGCATTATTATCAAACGAGTATTTGGAAAGTGATTTGGCTTGGATGGATATGAAAACCAACACCATTGATTTTGTTGTTGGACCCATCGAAAATTACGAAGATGCCTTATATGGCTATAAAGCAGCATTTGAAGCATTTATTCTAATTAAGGATAAAGAATGGTCAGATAAATTAAGTCGATTTGCTTCGATGTTACCTGAGCTTCAAAAATCTTTGCCTGTGGCAGACGAGTATAAAGCTGAAGTTCCGGGTAGCGATAGTGACCTTGGTGCTTATGATGCCTTATATTATGGCGGCGATTGTAATGCCGGAAGTAAAACCATTGCCATTAACCTTCCGAACGATCCACAAGTTCATGTTGAAAAAGGAAGTCGTAAATTGCAACTTAAAAACTCAATGCGTGCTAAATTCGATCACATTCTTATCCCAATAAGCAAAGTATTAATTGCCCCTGAACAACAAAAACATGTGAAGTTTGATGCCTTCTTCGAGAATACTATGTTCCATGAAGTAGCTCATGGTTTGGGCATTAAAGAAACCATCAATGGAAAAGGTGGCGTTCGTGAAGCGCTTAAAGAAACTTACTCTTCAATTGAAGAAGCCAAGGCTGATATTCTAGGCTTGTACATGGTTAGCGAATTAGATAAAATGGGCGAACTACCTGGTAAAGAAATAATGGATAACTATGTTACGTTTATGGCAGGCATATTCCGCTCAGTGCGTTTTGGAGCAGCAAGTGCACATGGAAAAGCAAACATGATGCGTTTCAATTATTTTCAAGAAACAGGTGCATTTAGCTATGATGAAGAAAGTGGTTATTACACTGTTGACTTTGATAAAATGACGGCAGCTATGAATAGTCTTTCTGCCGAAATTCTTACCATGCAAGGTAACGGTGATTACGAAGCAGCCAAAGATGCTCTAGCGAAAATGGGTACTATCCGACCTGCTCTTCAAAAAGATCTTGACCGCATTGCAGCGGCAGGAATTCCACGAGACATTGTTTTTGAACAAGGCCCTAAAGCTTGCGGTTTAAAATAAACAATAAAATACAAGCTACTACAAAGGTCACTCTTATTCAAAGAGTGACCTTTTTATTTCGTTAATAGCCACTGTATTACCGAAATAAAAATTCGACTTTTTGATTCAAACATGCTACTCCGCTTTATATTAATCAACATATTCTTCATGTTCATGTAAAGGTTACGTCAATTAATCAAAGCTAAATAATAGGCTCAAGTAATCTATCTATATTGCGGCCGTTAACAGGAAATTAAAGTATTTAAAATATATCTACCCTAACCATTAAAGCCCGTTATCGATTAATTTCGATAGCGGGCTTTTGTGTTATACATACAAAAAGCGCAGGCTTAAAAATAAACCTGCACTTCCATCAAAACTAAAATATCTAATGACTATGAAACCAATATAAATATTTAGGCACTTTGCATTACGCGAAAAACTTTGTGCCAGCTACCACCGTTATGCACATCATCTACACCACTTGATCTTAAAGTGTACATTGCTGAAGCACTTCTTGTACCCGAAGCACAACAAAGCAATACTGGACGATTCAGCTTTTTAATCTTCTTTATCGTTGTTGAATTTAACTTGTCTAATGGTATATTAACCGATCCATCAACATTTCCCATTCTAAATTCTTGAGGCGTTCGCACATCAATTATTTTAGCATCGCGCTCCAAAGCCTCTAATATTATCCTCTTACGTTTTCCAAATAGATTACTGAATAATCCCATAATTTTTATTCCTCAATTATTTAAACTTCTTATCACTACACTCTTTTATACTTGTGCCATCATAGATGCAATTCCGCCTCCATTTGTAACATTGGTAAATCCTCTTTGGTTCAATACTTGTTGAGCATATGCTGATCTGGCGCCCGAAGCACAATAAACAATTATTTCACGCTCTGAATTCGATCCAAGATCCGCTTTACCAGCCATAATATCATCGAGTGGGATATTTACTGCATTTGGAAAAGCGCCGGACATGAACTCGCCAGGTGTGCGAACATCAATAACTAATCGCTCTAATTCATCCTGCCCAACACGATCATTACTCTCCTCTTGATCTTCACTAGGATAATTAGCCATCATCGAGCTAACACCTCCACCATTGGTGATATTGGTATAGCCATTTTGAAGCAGAAATTGCTGTGCATATGCTGATCTGGCGCCCGAAGCACAATAAACAATAATCTCACGATCTTTATTAGTTTCCAAATCTGCACCTGAAGTTATATCATCAAGCGGTATATTAATGGCTCCCGGATACGCTCCCTCTTCGAACTCTTCCTGAGTACGTACATCGATTACCAAACGTTCATTATCATTTGTATTTATCTCCTGATTACTCTCAACACTTTCCTCAACAGATGATTCAATGCTTTTCTTTTCAATTGGTAAGGCTACAACCTGAAAGTTTTTATAACCTACAGCAGCTGCGTGACGTTGTAACGATATATGTCCACCTGAAATATTATACACTTCAGTAAATCCAGCTCCAATAAGTGTTCTTAAAGCTTGATGCCCCTTCTTACCTATTTCATCATATACAAGAATTGGAACTTCTTTAGGAATAGACTCTAGTTGCTCTGACAACATTTCTAATGGTAAATGATGCGCACCTTTCAAGCTACTTTTCTGGAACGAGAAAACATCACGAACATCTAACACAACCAATCGTTTTCCTTCTATAAATTCATCTAATTCTGATGCCAACAAACTTGGGCTATAACCCGACATCTTGTTTTCAGCAGTATAAGCCGCCATATTCATAGCATCGTTTGCAGTTCCAATAGGAGGAGAATAAGCAAAATCCATATCGGCAATCTCACTTACTTTTATTTTTGCAGCCGCAGCTGTGGCCAGTACGTCTAAACGTTTATCCGCACCTTTATATCCTGCAGTCTGGCCACCTAGTACAACACCAGTCTTTTTATCATAGATCACCATTACACTAACAGTTTCCGCACCTGGATAATAAGATGTATGATGTTCCTTGTGAACAACAACAGCATCAGCATCGATACCTGCAGCCTTAGCTTGCTTCAACGACATACCAGTGATACCAGCCACCGCTTCAAAAACTCTTACCACAGAAGTTCCAACAGAACCCTTATAAGCATGCGCACCACCTAAAGCATTCTCGGCAGCAATGCGCCCTTGTCGATTAGCGGGACCTGCCAATGGAATGCGTACCTTCTTACCGCTTACCCTGTGCTCAATCTCAACCATGTCACCTCCTGCATAAATATCTGCATCTGATGTTTGCAAATATTCATCAACCAACAAACCGCCTGCTTCACCAATCTTTAAACCAGTATCGATGGCCAACTGAAGCGTTGGACGAACACCAACAGATAACAATACCATATCGGCATCCAAAGTTTTACCATTATCCAATTCAACTGTATTACTTCCAATGGATGTTACGGCAGCATTGGTATGAACCCCAACTCCATAGGATAATAGCTCGCGAGTAACAAACCCGGCCGTCTCAGCATCCATCAATGACATAACGTGAGGCATCTTCTCTACAACATGCACTTTAAGTCCACGTTTAACCAATGCTTCAACCATTTCTAATCCAATGAATCCGCCACCAACAACAACCGCTGTTTTAGGCTCATTATTGGTAAGATGAGCATCAATTTTATCCATGTCATCTAAAGTCCATAGACTAAAGACATGATCGTCAGTGGCACCTGGCAAATCAGGTTGAATTGGACGCCCGCCTTGGGCAAGTATTAATTTTGTGTAGGTAAATTCTTTCTTTGTTCCGTCTTGTGTATTTTCGGTATGTACAACATGTGCTTCTTTATCGATGGAATTAACCAGTGTGTGAATATGCACATCCACATCGTACTGCTCCTTAAAGCTTTCTGGACTTTGAAGAATTAATTTTGAGCGACTTTCAATATCGCCAGCAATGTAATAAGGTAAACCACAGTTAGCGAACGACACATCTGGCCCTGCTTCCAACATAGTAATTTGAGCATCAGGCGATAATCTTCTTGCCTTTGCGGCAGCTGTTGCTCCAGCTGCGACCCCTCCAATTATTACAATCTTTTCCATATCCTATATTTTTATTTTTTTGTTTTGTCTTTTTTGATGTGACAAAACTAATACAGGCCGAAAAAGTGATTTGTGCCTATTGTCACATAAGGTTGATAATTTCAATCTTATTACGAGACAAACGCACTCTACCTAGCTTTTCAAGTTGCTTTAACAACCTGGAAACCACCTCTCTTGATGTATGTAAGTCATCAGCAATCTCTTGATGTGTACCAAGTAAAATTGTTGTATTAATTTCGGCAGATCGTTGAGCTAAGTACTTTTCCAAACGTTCATCCATCTTCATGAACGCGATGCTATCTATTGTCTGCAACATCTCTTCGAAACGAATGCTATAGGATTGCATAATGAAATTGCGCCAACTGCTATACTTTTTCAACCATTCATCCATGCAGCGAATTGGCACCAAAATAGCTGTTAAATCATCAATAACTGTCGCTCTAATTTCACTACTCACTTTATTCATGCAGCAACTTAAGGTTGATGCACATGTATCTCCCCCATTAAGGTAATAAAGTAATAACTCATTGCCATCTTTATCTTCACGAACTACCTTAATACTGCCTTCTATTAACAATGGCATGGCAACAACTTCATCGCCTATCTCAATAAAATTACTTCCTGCAGGCATGGTGCGCGATGTGCAATACTTTTCCATTTCGTTAAGCAACTCTGGCTCAACAAGAATAGGGAATTTCTGCTTTACTATTTCTTTAATAGTCATTTTTAATCCATTTTTCGAATTGTAAAAATGGGTATTTTTAGATATAGTTGAAAATAATTTTAAAAGCCATGCAAGTTTATCTTATTTGCATCAATACGATCGACCCACTTCCCCATTTTTTTCTGGATCACCCTGAAATGATGTTCTTCATCGGGATTAACCAAGGAAATGGCTTCCCCAGGAGATTCCGCACGACCTGTACGACCGATACGATGAATATAATCCTTTGGTGAACGCGGCAACTCATAATTAATAACACACGGCAAAAACTCGATATCAATACCTCGCGCCAATAAATCGGTGGTAACCAAAACTCTTAATCGACCAGCCTTAAAATTGGTGATCGCTTTGGTTCTTGATGTTTGTCCTTTTTTACCATGAATGGCTGTTGCTTCGATACCATTATTTCGCAGCTTATCAACCACTGCATCGGCCTTAAATGTAGATGACACGAAGACCAAGACTTGTTGCAGATCTTGTTTCTTTATAATGTAGCGCAACAATGGGCCCTTCTTCTCTTCAGCCACATAATAGGCCAGCTGCTCTATTAAATCGACCTTTTCACTTTCATCAACCACCTTTATAACAACAGGATCGTTCAACAGAATCTGCTTCACTTGATCTAAATCTTCGCTTAAAGTAGCCGAGAATAATAAATTTTGGCGCATGGCAGGAAGCATCTTGAAGATGCGATTCATTTCATCCTTGAATCCCATGGTAAGCAGCTTATCAGCTTCATCTAATATCAACATTGAGATAGCTGAAAGTTTTACCGCATTTTTCTCTACCAATTCCAACAACCTACCTGGTGTTGCTACCAATATGTTTATTCCCTGAAGGGCCTGCATCTGTGGATTTATTGCAACTCCACCAAAAACAGCTTGTGTTTTTATACGCTCTGGAATGATGGAACCAAATTGTTGAAACACATCCTTCACCTGAACAGCCAATTCCCTTGAAGGAACCAAAACCAACACGTTAATATGTCTGTTTTTTGTTTCCCTGTTCCGCTGAAGATTACGTAGCACAGGTAAAACATAACTAGCTGTTTTTCCAGAACCTGTTTTTGCGATTCCAAACACATCCTTATTGTCCAAAATAGCCGGGATGGCTTTTTGTTGGATTGGATAAGCTTGGGTAAATTTTTGATCCTGTAATGCTTTTAATAACGATGGTGATAATCCTAAAGATGAAAATGACATGCGCTGTATTATATGATTTGATTGCAAAGATACGTGAAATTATACGCTTTGAGCATTAATTTTTTCTACGACAGGTTTAATATCTTTATGTACTTTTGCTTCCGATTAAATAACATGATATCCAATGCAGGTTCCTCATCAATATAAATTCATTGTTCAGCTTGGTAAAGCATTACATACCTACGGTGTTCCATCCTATAAATCGCAACAATACCTTACGGAGATTTCTGCTCTAAAAGGTATAAAAGGTAGTTTTATGGATACACCTACCTGGATTAACTATGTATTTTATGAAGAGGATGAACATACGTACAATCATGTAGAATGTGTACCTCCAGGCGAACTTAATCTAGGCGCATTATCGAACATTGTTGAAATAACCAATAAGGTATTAAGCGATGAACTTAGCTTTGAAGAAGCGCAAAAAAGCATTGAGGATTTAAAACACACTCCCTCAGCATATGGTAAAATTATCGAGTTAGGCTCATACATGTTGTCGGCTGGCGCTTTTAGCGTAATACTCGATACCAATTGGACATCGGTAATAACAGCTACTGTACTTGGCGCTTTGGTGTACGGATTAACTTTATTAGCCCGAACATCGAGTTACATCCGAAGCACCCTTGAATCTCTGGCAGCATTTATTGTTACTATCATCACTTGTTTGCTATCGCTGCACTTTGAACAGATAAATATCTCGATGACCATATTGGCATCCATCATCGTATTTATACCGGGATTGGCCATTACAACGGCCTTGGAAGAAATTACTTCCAAAAGTCTGGTATCGGGAACTGCTAAATTATTTGACGCACTCGTCTCTTTGTTTAAACAATTCTTTGGTGTAGTAATGGGGCTGGCTATCTTACCCTTATTCATGGAAGTAAAACAAGCCGAAATCATCAGAGATATACCACTATGGGTTGATTACCCTGCTATATTTATTTTGGCTCTAAGTCTATTACCCGTATTTAAAGTTCGGCCTAAGGACTTAATATTAGGTGTTATCACCGGCTTCTCCTGCTTTTACGTCACCACTCTTTTTGATTTCACGGGTATATTAGTGAGCATTTTTATTGGAACTATCACTGCCGTAAGCACAAGTAAGCTATTTAGTAAACTGACCAAAACACCGCGACTGGTTTACCTTATACCCGGATTAATCATGTTGGTCCCTGGTAGTAAAGCTTTTATTGGATTAAGTACAGTATTTCTCGACTCAAGCGTAAACTCTGGCTCCAATATGGGCGAGCAAGTATTGTACATCTTTATGGGAATTATTGGCGGTCTTATCTTTTCTGGTTCGTTTATGGATAAGGCTCTAAAAAGCAAATAATATCTATTCGCTAATGCTTTTTGCACATCTAAATCCCACAGCAAAATCGCACCAGCCAGGAGAAAGGTTTTTGCGGTAATAAACCCTCTTACACATGGCACCAGAGTGCCAACTACCACCACGTATCACACGACCAACGCCCTCCGCTGGACCTTGGGGATTAGCTGATGGACTATTTACATAGTAAGTAGGTGAATACTTATCAGCCACCCATTCCCACACATTACCTCCCATGTCGTATAACCCAAAGCCATTAGCCTTATCTTGTCCTACAGGAAATAATAAATTCTGCCACGAACCACCAGTTTGTTTAGCTTTCTCCTTGGTCCACTTATTACCGTTGGGATATTCTTTATTGATTAATCCACCACGAGCCGCACACTCCCACTCAGCCTCCGTTGGCAAACGCTTACCAGCCCACTCCGCATAAGCTTTTGCATCCGCCCAAGCTACGCCAACAACTGGATGGTTCGGAAAATCATCACCACTTCTAAAAATAGCCGTATTCCAAAACTCTGGCAGCCGATGTTCAGTCTCATCACAAAATAATTTGTATTCTGCGTTGGTCACTTCGTATTTATCCATCATAAAAGCATCAACATATACAGTATGTGCAGGCGTCATTGAGTTTGGCTCATCATAATCTTTACCCATTATAAATTCACCAGCAGGAATCATTACCATATCCTGAGCAAAAGAGGAGTAATAACAAAACAAAAACAGTATTAGATATAAATGCTTCATGACTTTAACTTTTTTGAGAATTATATCAATGTAAAAAATTCACTATAAGAATATCTGGAACCCAATGTAAAAGAAGAGGCCATCTTCCTTACTTTCACTTTCGTGATAATTATATACTTTCTCAAGATTTGAAGATTCACCAATAATGAGATGTTCGGGAATTGAATTTATATCAGAATTTAAATGAGAGTCATTGTATGCTTCATAATTAAATTCATCTTTGGACCAACGATAAATTAATTTGGGCTCAATTGATACTTTTGAATTAATAAAAATAGCATAACCTACAGCTAAGCCCAATGATTTTGAAGTGACGTCAAAATCTTTTTCTAAAAAATCTGATTCACTTTCTTCATTTACATTATGCCAAGCTACCTGTCCCTCGACAAACATTCCAAAATCAAAATAATACTTTACAAATGGACTTATACCATATGAGAAACTTTTTGACTCAGTACCATCACTTACTTTAGAAAAGGTGTATCCCAAAGGAAGAGATGCACCAATTGCCAAACCATCCGAAATAAAATACCCTAAATTAGGAGTAAGGTTAAAATTATAATCATTGCTCGTCAATTCAGTATAATGTTTATATGAACTAAAACCATCGTTATAACCAACTGTACTTTTAGTCGTATTTTTTACCTTATTAAAATTCACAAATCCACCTAGCAGTATATTCCCTTTAGTAGTGGGCTTAACAAACTCTTTTTTCTCTTCGGTTTGTGCATTAGCAATTAACGACACCAACACAAATGCAAGCATTAAACATTTCTTCATTTCAGGTTACTTTAGTTCGGTTTATAAAAGTTGAAGGTAAAGATAGAACTTTCACGCATTCTATTTAACAAACATTCTATTTTTTAGAAGTCAGAAAACAATTAAAAACCAAAGCACATTATTACGAATTAAAAGAATTTGCAGCTTTATTATTTTAAACTGACAATTATCAAATTTTCTTCGGTAAGTACTAAATACATTTGACACCGATATCATATAAATAAGTGCTCTATTATTAGTACCTTATAAAAGCTAATTAGCTTTAAAGGTCTTTACTTAATAAACTCAAGAACCATGAAATCATTTTTTACACTGCTATGCATCTGTATGTTCCCAATAGCTAGCATAGCGCAAGTCGTTTCTCCCGAGTTCACACTCGAAAATATTTATAAAAACAACATTCTCGACATCCAATATTTTGGCCCCGTACGTTGGTTAAAAGATGGGCAACACTATTCGACACTTGAGTATAATAAGGATACCAAGGGGCAGGACATTGTAAGATACGATGCCAAATCGGGCAAGCGCGAAGTTCTCATTGTTTCCGACAATTTAATTCCAGCGGGTCGCACTTCGGCTCTATCGGTTCGCGATTACATTTGGTCCGATAACGATCAGAAAGTACTTATCTTCACAAATACCGAAAGGGTTTGGCGTTATCATACCCGTGGCGATTACTGGGTGTATAATATGAAAAACAAAACTTTACAGCAGGTTGGCATTGGTTTACCAGAGTCGAGTTTAATGTTTGCCAAATTTGCCCCGCAGGGCGATAGAGTAGCCTACGTAAGTAAAAACAATGTTTATTCCGAAGATTTAGCCACAGGAAAAATCACACAATTAACCAGTGATGGCGGTGAGCACATTGTTAACGGCACCTTCGACTGGGTATACGAAGAAGAGTTCGACTGTCGCGATGGATTCAGATGGAGCCCCGATGGAAAAACCATTTCGTATTGGCAATCAAACACTGAAGGCACTGGCACCTTTTACATGGTTAACAACCTCGATTCGGTTTATTCGAAAATAATTCCACTACCCTACCCAAAAGCAGGCACACCAAACTCAGCAGTAAAAGTAGGTGTTGTGAGTGCAAGCGGTGGTGAAACAAAATGGATTGAACTACTGGGCGACCCACGCAATAATTACATCCCACGCATGGATTTCATCCCTAACAGCAACGACTTATTGATTCAACAAATGAATCGCTTGCAAAACACCAATAACTTATGGGTGGTGGATGCAGCTTCCTTGTCGAAAAAAATAATTCACACCGAAACAGAAGACACCTGGGTTGATGTACATGATAACATTCAATGGTTGGATAATGAAAAATATTTTACCTGGACCAGCGAGAAAGATGGCTATCGGCATTTATATAAGGTGAGTCGCGATGGTAAAGAATGGTCGCAGATTACCAAGGGTGAATTTGATGTGATACAAATTCAGTGCATCGACGAAAAAGGAGGCTATGTGTATTACACAGCCGCGCCCGATGATTACTACAGAAAACAACTGTATCGAAAAAAACTAAGTGGTAAAGGAGCCGCAGAATGTATAACTCCTGAAGATGTAAAAGGACATCATAATTATCAGATTTCGCCAACGGCTAAATTTGCTATTCATCGTTTCAACAATTCAAACACACCCACCGTCACCTCATTGGTTAAGTTACCAAAGCACGAGACTATACAGGTATTTGAAGACAATAAAAAAGCAAAGGCAAGCTACGATAGCTTTGGTTTAAAAACAAAAGAATTTATCAAGGTTGATATTGGAGAAACCATTTTAGATGCCTGGTTAATTAAACCAGTTGATTTTGATCCGGCTAAAAAATATCCAACTATATTCTATGTGTATGGCGAACCATTCTTGAGTGAAGTACAGGACACGTGGAAGAGCAGCGACTTGTGGCATCAGTACATGGCACAACAAGGATACATCATCGCCTGCGTTGATAATCGTGGAACCAATGTTGCCAGAGGTACCGAGTGGCGTAAGTGCATTTATGGTCAGGTTGGCGAATTGGCCGTACACGATCAAGCAGCAGCCGCAAAAAAAATAATGGAAGAACACCCTTACATCGATTCGGAGCGACTTGGCATTTGGGGCTGGAGTGGTGGCGGTTCTATGACTTTAAATTGCATGTTCCGTTATGCCAACATATACAGTACAGGTATTGCCGTTGCTTTTGTTTCTAACCAAAAATTATACGATACCATTTACCAGGAGCGCTTCATGGGCTTGCCGCAAACCAATCCCGAGGGCTACAAAAACGGATCGCCAATAACGCATGCTTCCAAACTTGAAGGCAATCTCATGCTCATACACGGAACCGGTGACGACAACGTACATTATCAAAGTTGCGAAATGCTCATTGATGAGCTGGTGAAACAAAATAAACTATTTAGCCTGATGAGTTACCCTATGCGAAGTCATGGCATTTACGAAAGAGACAATACCTCCTTACACTTAAGGCGGACGATGGAACAATACTGGTTGAAGAATTTAAAACCAGGATCGAAATAAAAATGGAAAGGGGCTGTCTCAAAAGTGAATTTAAAATCCAGACAACTTATAGATTAAAACTTAACCTTTATTTCTACCCCTCCAAACCTCCCCTAAAGTGGA
>NZ_JBNGOY010000035.1:0-62894 GCF_050589805.1 Carboxylicivirga fragile
TGGCAAAAGTGCCTGTTTTCGGGGTTTTATTATACCATTAAGATAGTGATAATTATTTAATTATCAAAGATATATACCACTTAAGAATATGCCTATTTAGAGGCTTAAATTTGAAAATCTTATTAATTCGTTTAAAACTTCCGTTTCTCTGGATGCTTCCATTTGTAATATTTGTTTATTACAAATAAAGCAGTCGAGGACGCCAAAATAAGGCGATCCTAATTTAATCAAACTAGCTTTAGTTGTTTTATGTGAACGATGGCTCTGGGCTTGCCCCGAGGTGGTTCACAAGTATTCCTTACAAAGGAAATAAGAATATGGAGAAAATACATTCTATATGATTGTACTACTAAAATAAAATTCAGTTGGGATGCTCAGCACCCCAACTAAATTTATTGACTTTTTCAATAAGCAGAAAAATCGATAAGTAACGTTTCTACCGGTAAAAACGTTACATTTTATAGGTTAGTGATCAAACTTGATATGAACTAATTTATAACAGCTTTTCATGTTGAGGGCCTCAGGCCTCCAACTGATATAATTGAGTTAATAAACAGTAATTCTACATTCTGTTGGTTAATATATTAGCTATAAAGTAAAATTACAGCTATATTTGTCTAATATATTAGCTATATGTATTCGGTTAATCCAACACCTCATGAAATCGGTAAGGAACTGGCTAAACGCCACAAAGCCTTGCGTAAACAATTAAAGATATCTCAATCAGATATGGCAGAGCGATCTGGTGTTTCTTTAGGTAGCTTAAAGCGTTTTGAAACTACAGGACAAATATCTCTGGAGTCGCTGCTTAAGTTAGCGCACCTTCTTAATAGACTGGAAGATTTTACATCAGTTTTCCAACCCAAAGAAGGCTTAGGTAATATTGAAGACCTTTTCTCAACTAAATCTTAGGTAAATAAGCTGTTATGGAAAATATCAAAAATATTTTAGTATCTCTGGAGCTTGAAGACCAAAGTTATGAGGTGGGGGAAATAGTAATGGATAATCGGACTATCTATTTTCGCTATAATGCTGATTTTTTAAAATGTGGTTTGAATATCTCACCAATTAAGTTGCCTTATAATAATGAAATAAATTCGGCTGGTTCAGAACCCTTTGATGGTTTGTATGGAGTTTTTAACGATTCATTGCCTGATGGTTGGGGAAGGTTGTTATTAGATCGCACACTTGCATCGAAAGGAATAAATATCCGGAATATAACTCCATTGGATCGATTAGCTTATGTTGGAGATAAGGGGATGGGAGCTTTGTGTTATAAGCCAAAGTTTGATGAAGATGTTTCCATTTCGGCTGAAATTGAACTGGATATGATAGCTCAGGAAATGGATCATATTTTAAAAGGAAGCGATTCTGATATAATTGAAGAGCTATTTACTTTAGGCGGTTCTTCCGGTGGAGCACGTCCTAAAATCTTTGTTGGGTATAATAATGAGACCAAAGAATTAATGCATGTTAATCAAAAACTGGCAGAAGGTTATGAAGACTGGTTGATTAAATTTCCATCATCTTCTGACCCTATAGAGATTGCTAATGTTGAATACGCTTATCATAAGATGGCTTTAAAAGCCGGATTAGAGATGAGCGATTGTAAACTATTCACTGGTCGGTCAGGACAAACATACTTTGGTACAAAACGCTTTGACAGAATTAAAGAGAAAAGAGTTCATATGCATACCGCTAGTGGATTGATGCATGATAATTTTAGAATGAGCACCATGGATTATGGTCATTTAATGGACTGCGCTTTTCAGCTTGAAAAACATGTGAAAGCTTATGAAAAAGTGTTGAGATTGGCAGCTTTTAATGTGTTTGCTCACAATAGGGATGATCATAGTAAGAACTTCTCTTTTTTAATGGATCCCAAAGGTCATTGGAGTTTCGCTCCGGTATATGATTTAACTTTTTCAAATTCAGCATATGGTTTTCATAGTACTATGGTTGCAGGAGAGAGTGAAAATCCTGGAAGGAAACATTTGTTGGAGTTAGGCTTACATTTTGGAATAAAGAAACCAGAGCTAATTTTGGAAGAGGTACAAGATGCAGTCTCACTTTGGGACTCAATCGCCAAAGAATGTGGAGTGTCTCAAACGGCTATTGTAGCCATACAAAAGGCAATAAATAGAGTGAATAAGAATGGATAAACTTCCTCATTTTAAGGAAGTTCAAACATAAGTATTGAGTAAATATCGCAAATCTTGATATGCGATATTTACATTTATGATGTTGATTGTTAATACAAATCCTTAATCTTCTCCATGTTCTTTTGAATCAAAGCCTCGGTTGTTCTTGCATAACGCTGAGTCATTTTTGTGCTGGAATGGCCAAGTGTTTTGGAAACCACCTCTAAAGGCATGTTATTCTCTAAAGCTACAGTAGTAGCAAAAGTGTGTCTGGCTGTATGGGTTGATATAGGTTTATCAATACCGCATATAATACCAATTTCCTTCAAATAAGCATTCATTTTTTGATTACTGAGGACGGGGAGAACAGCACCTTTTTCAATGAGTTCTGGTTCGTACTCATATTTGGCCATTAACTTTTTAGCAGCCTCAATTACAAAGATAGTACTCATCTGATCGGTCTTAGTACGCTTTTTATGAATCCAGGTAATCCCATTACTATCGGTTGTGATATGTTCACGTTTTAAAGACTTGGCATCTGAGAAAGCCAATCCGGTAAAACAACAGAATACAAAAACATCACGAACCTGTCTTAAACGTTCTATGTTTATTTCCTTATTGATAACTGTATCTAACTCTTCTTTGGTAGGATATGCTGCATCAACGGGCTTTAGTTTGAATTTTATGGTAGCAAATGGATCTTTCTTCATCCATCCATTGGCTAATGCAATGCGAACAATCTTTTTGAAGTTCTTCAAATACTTAATAGCAGTATTGTGTGCACACTTACGTTCTGTTTTTAAATAAAGCTCATAATTACGTACAAACTGATGATTCAGGTCTTCCAAGGCCATATCTTCACGTTTGTATTGCCAACGAATAAAATCCTTGGTATGCGTATAACAAGTTTCATAGCGTTGAACCGTATCAGGAGCGAAGTCAATTCCAATTAATTTTCTGGCATTGTCATTATGCTCCTGGAATACTTTTAGGATAGTTCGTCTGGTTTCTTTTTTGCCAACAAGTTTCTCCTTAATAATTCTAGCAGTAACCGTTTGGTTATCCAGAATCATAAAATCAATATAGGATAGAATTTTCGTCTGGTATTTATCTATAAAATCATTGACTTCTGTAGCGGCCGGAGTTTTGCCTTTAGCCCTTTCTTTTTTGTCATCCCATATTTTGGGCGAAACATGTTTTTTTAGAGAAAATTCTGTTCTTTCCTTGTTAATAGTGATTCTTACGAAGATTGTTGCATCTCCTGTTTTGGTAAGTTTTGTTCTTTTGATAAAGAACAAGATTTTGACATTCTCAAGTCCACTCATAATGATAAATTTTAACGTTAAAATTATTTTTATGAGTTCATTTTATAACGATTAAAAACCGAGTAATTAAGCGCAATGCAGCGTATTTTTAACTGTCAATCGAGGACTTTTTTCAGAGGAAATTAAGTCCTCGATAAGTCCGCTCTAAAACTGCCTTTTTCTGCCTTTTATTGCACACTTTTGCGCATGAAAAAACCCTGTAAGTGTTGACTTACAGGGTTTTACTTTAAATTGCTTTCGCACTCAGCGGAGAGAGAGGTAAGTGAACCTGCCCTCATATGCTTCTGTATATCAATATTTTAAGCTAGTGACTTTCTAAACAGGTCATGATTTAGCTACTACTTTTAGCTAAGCCAAAACACCGCCAAATCCTACAATATTTCAGATTCGAATTTACAAAATTTTGTTGAGATGACGAAAGTCATACAAAATATATATTATATCAATGAACAAAAAACCTTTTTGCTTTTTATTGTTAGCTCAAACCTAACATTAACCAGAAATGAATGATTTTATAGGGAAGGTCGAGAAGCTTTTTGCATCGCAAAGAGTAAGATTCGAAGATTTTCAAAAATTAATAGGAGAGTGGGGGGAGCTATTGTCAAACATATGTTACAATTATGACAAGCGACAAACTTTCCTTAAGCTAAACCGCATTAAGCTATCAGTTAAATGGTACAAGCAACAACACACTTCTGACAAGAGTAAGCAATTACAGGATTTTCTTGAGTATTTGATTCAATATTTAAGTATGGAGTTAGAGAGTTTAGAAATCCATCCTTATGCCAATGATGAAGCAACAGACATAAAAGGGACACCTGGTAAAGAAATACGTTGGACAATCAATAAACGTTCCCTCATTGAACTCATATGTGCATTACATGAAGTTGGATGCATCAATAAAGGAACCATTACATTACAAAAGTTAATTGAGCATTTTGGGGCAAAATTTGGCGTTGATTTGAAAAATTACCATCCTGAACTTCACAAGATGGCATTGCGTAAACCAAAGAATGACAATAACCAACGAGCTTATTTCTTGAATACCTTAGCATATAAGTTTAATGAAAAAATGCTCAGTTTAGAGTAAAAGTGACACAACTTGCTAGGCAAGTTGCGCTCATAAAACTTTCCTTGTTTACACTTTTGCAATGAACTTAAAAAGTCAGAGCATGAACGTTATAACATTTGAATCCGATGCCTACCAGGCTCTTATTGACAAGATAGAATCGCTTTCTCAATTAATAGACATACATCAGCAAAAAGTAAATCCAGATGAGGCATGGGTTAACAGTGAAGATGTATGCACTTATTTAGGAATTAGTCAGCGCACTTTGCAACGATTACGTACTAGTGGAAATATCACCTATTCTTCTCTAGGAGGCAAAATATTCTACACAATTTCCGAGATAAAGCGATTGCTTGAGAGTCGAAAAGTCAGAAGTAGTGCTCAATCGGTTGATGAGTTATGCGATGCATACAAAAAGCGTATCAGCAGCTTTCAAGGCAAAGGGAAACAATAGTGTTTATCTGAAAATTCAAAAACAATGGTAGTTTATCTTTCCGGAATCCATGACAACACTGATGAAAATGAGATTCTAAGATTAAAGATTCATCTTCTAAACCTGGGTTGTACAATTATTACTCCCGAAGATAAAGAACTTGAGAAGCACAGCTGGTCTGAAAATTTACGTTTGAGGATGAATTTTCTTCAAAGCAGTAGTGCCATTTATATGATTCCCAATTGGAAAGAAAGTGTAATGGCTCGCATTGAGCTTACTGTAGCGATGGATGATAGCATGCCCCAATGTTTTTCAACGGAAGATATTAAAGAATTAATAACCACCCTTGACGGCTAGAATTGGTTTCGGCAGGGCTGAACAAGGGCAGCCCTGCTTTTTTAAAAAGTAATTTTTGAAGAATTAATTATGACAATAAAAGCGCCTAATACAGTATCAAAGCTATTTTTTTTCGATAAACGCATAAAAGGCTTTTACGAAAAACAAGGATATACTTCTGTGCCATTTGATAGCATAGAGATTCAAAAAATGATTGTAGAATCTAACAAAGATTTGAAGAAACTCTTTTGTAATATATGGGGGGTACCTAGGGGAAACCACCTATTAGATATGTACCGCGAATTAAATGGTAATATTCATGAGTTTTTCTTGCATCTAGATAACCATAATCAACAACTATTTACAACAATTAATTGGTAGCTTAATGGATGCAAACAGGGTTATAGAACAAATAAACGACCATATTCTTAGCATTGCAGAGAATTTTATTGAGTTTAAAAAAATGGGCAGTAATTTTATGGGTTGCTGCCCTTTTCATAACGAAAAAACACCGTCATTAAGTGTGAATCCGGCAAAGGGAATTTTTAAGTGTTTTGGTTGTGGTAAAGGCGGTAATGCTATTGAATTTATTAAGGAACATGAGGGCGTAGAATTTAAAGAAGCAGTTGTGATTGGTGCTAAGAAGCTGAACATTGGTTTTGAGTGGAAAAAGAGCTCCAACTTCGATGAAGCAAAGTACAGGCACGAAGAAAGTTTAAAGATAGCATGTGGCGTTGTAGAAAAGTTCTTCTTACAACAGGTAAGTCAAAAGGAAGCGCAGCAATATATCAAAGAGCGTAAGCTTGCCATACCACAAGATAGCAGCTTTAATATTGGTTATGCTCCTAATGGGAATGCACTCCTGGCTCATGCAAGAAAAAGTGGTCTTAAAACTGAAATACTAGAAGAGATTGGTGTTTTAAAAAGTAACGACAAGGGTGTTTATGACTTCTTTCGCAATAGGTTGATATTTCCAATCTCCAATTCCAGAGGACAAACAATTGCCTTTGCCGGACGTGACCTTAATAAAGAGCCTAAAATCAAATACATAAACACTCCTGAAAGCTGCATCTATACCAAAGGAAATGAACTGTATGCACTGAACGAAGCGAGGTTTGCTATTAAAAATGATGACCGGGCTTATATTGTCGAAGGTTATACCGATGTTTTAAGGTTGCACTCGATAGAGGTTTTAAATTCGGTTGCAACTGGCGGAACAGCCCTTTCTTTGGCACAGGTAAAGCTTCTAAGGCGTTACACCAATAAGGTAACTTTGGTTTTTGATGGAGATAAAGCAGGGCAAAGTGCCACCGATCGAAATGCAGAGATATTGATTAAAAACCAATTTCATGTTTCGGTTATAGGCCTGCCTGAAAAGCAAGATCCCGATTCACTTTTCACCTCCAAAGAACTGTTTCTGCAGTACAACGATAAACAAGTCGATTACATCATTTTTAAAACTTCCCAATATGCAGTGCAGTTTGCTTCCGACCCGGTTAAAAAATCGGATGCCATTAAGAGAATATCCCTGCTCATTTCAAACTATGACAAAACAAAGCAAGAGGTATACATCGACTTTGTAGCCGAAAAGATCAAACCTAAAAAGGCATGGCAGGATGCCATTAAAGAGTTGAGCAGGGATGAGCCAAAGAAAAGCCAGCGTTATAATATTCCTGAACATGTTAGTCTGAGTAACTTTAATCGCTGGGGTTTCTATGTTGAGAATAATTGTTACGTATTCCGGAACAAGAAAGGTGATGACTATGTGCATCATTCCAACTTTGTAATGACACCACTTTTCCACATAGAAAGTCCAATTAATGCTAAACGCTTATATGAAATCAAGAACCGCCACAACTTAGTTAAAATTATAGAGCTTCCCCAACGTGATATGGTTAGCATTACAGCTTTTAAGCTCCAGATAGAATCATTGGGTAATTTTTTATGGACCGGAGGGGAAAGCGAATTGAATAAACTCAAAGCCTGGCTTTATGAGAAAACTAAGAGCTGTAAAGAAATAATGCAATTAGGCTGGCAACGAGAGGGCTTCTTTTGTTGGGGAAACGGTATTTTTAACGGTGACGAGTTTGTACGAGCGGATAAGTACGGCATCGTACAACATGACAGCAAGTATTTTTATATTCCTGCTTGTTCTGATATATACGATGGTGACGATACTTTATTTGAATTTGAACGCCATTTTATCCATAATGAGGGAAATATTACCTTATATGAATATGCTACAAAGTATTATGGTGTCTTTGGACATAATGGTATCATTACACTGTCCTTCTACTTTGCCTGTTTATTCATGGACATCGTAGCAAAACGCTTTGATAAGTTCCCTATTCTTAACATGTACGGACAAAAGGGGTCTGGTAAAAACACATGTGCCGAAAGCATTTTATATATGTTTGGTCGTAAAGGAAAAGTGCCCAACCTGCATAACTCAAGCAAGCCCTCCATCGCCGACCATGTGGCGACAAGTTCCAATGCAGTTTGTGTTCTGGATGAGTATCGTAATGATTTAGAAATGGAAAAGCGTGAGCTGCTCAAAGGTTTCTGGGACAAGACTGGGCGAACACGTATGAATATGGATAAAGACAAGAAAAAAGAAACTTCCAAAGTTAACCAGGGAATCATAGTCTGTGGTCAGCAAATTGCTACTGCAGATATTGCCTTATTCAGCCGTTTTATTGCATTGGGATTTTCAAAAACTGTATTTTCTTTTGAAGATAAAAAGCTATTTGAGGAACTGGAACAACTCAATAAGCAGGGATTAACCCAAATCACACATCAATTATTAAAACACCGGGAACTTTTTACTAAATACTATAATAAAACGGTTGACTCTGTTAGCGATGAGTTCAGGAAACTCCTTGGTACAATTGCAATAGAAACACGGATATTTAATAATTGGCTTACCGTAGCCTCAGCTTATGCTACCGTTGCTAAAATGGTAGAACTACCGTTTAAGATTGACGAGATTATGCAACTGTTCGTTGAGATGATGATTGAGCAGAATAAGGAAACGGCCAGGAACGATGATTTGGGTATCTTTTGGAAAACAATTCAATACCTTATCAGTTCCAATGTATTGTTTGAAGAAGGTGATTACCGTGTGGTCTATGCTGAAAAAATGGAACGCACCTTTAAAGAAGATGGCAAGTGGCAGAAGTCCGATATCGTATTCCAGGAACCGCAGAAGCTCTTGTACCTATCTGTAAGTCGTGTGTTTGGCTTATATAAATCACAGGCATTGCGTGAGGGAGATAAACCATTACCCGATGCAACGGTAGAGTATTACCTAAAAAACAGTCCTGCTTTTATTTGCGACACGAAGAAAGTCAGCTTTAAAAAGATGGATGCCAAATCAGGTTATCAAGAATACGATGAAAGAGGCAATAAGAAATATACCAGTACAACGGCTTTTGTGTTTTATCTTGATAAGCTAAACCTGAATCTTGATACAGAAGCAAAATCGGTTCATAGTTCAAACATGTAATCTATTTAAGCAGGTATATCAGTTAAAGATATAATCGACCCGGTATCAGTTTTGGTATCGGGTTTTTTGTTGTCATTTGTTTAATAATATAGAGGGGAAATGAAAACAAACTGCGATTTGCACTCCAAACATGAAAAATTCTTACAAAACTGGTTACTTAGGTTACTTAGATTACTTAGAGAGGTATAAATAATAGAATACAAGTGTATTATATCAATATTAAATACTCTATCCGATTACTTAGTGTTACTTAGAGTTACTTAGTATTTTGATGTTTATAATAATGGTTACTTAGTTACTTATAAAATGGAAGCTTATTTAAAAATATAAACACCTATAATAAAGTCCTTTAATCCTACTAAGTAACCTAAGTAACTTAAGTAAGGTAAATGTAGGTTCTTTACGATAGTTTTGTTCTTTTTTGCAGAATTGAAAAAGCTATCTTTACATCATTAGCCGTCAGGGGTATAATTGCGTAAGTTATGCCCAAAATATTTCAATGTACTAAACAAGCAAGTCTTTATCTGGAGCAATATTCAGAAAAGCAGCCTGAACATGGTCTGAATATTCTCTCAGGTTATCGCGATATTCAAAAAAGCCATGGAAAGCAGTCTCAGGCACTTAAAATATACTCAACAACACAACTTTTCTCAATGTTTAAATGGCTTTTTCACCTATTTCCAAACCTTAATCCAGAGTTATGATTATCCGAAGAACGATACTTAAACAGGAGTTGGTGAAAAAACTATATCCTAATAGCATTCTATTAAGTCAGCCATGCAGCAATTGAGAAATGAAATTGATATTTGCCCAGCACTCAAAAAAAAGATTAAACAGGCAGGGAATACCAGACGGCACTATTACACCATACAGCAACTCCTTTTAATTCTGGAACATTTTTGCATTACAATTGATGAGTTTGAGCAACTATGATGTATTTTTTAGGTTTCAATTAATTTGATTTATATCTTATAAAATGAGATAATTAATAAAAAAATTATAGATTAGTGGCTGAAATATTTATTTTCGAATGAATAGAATAAAAGAAGTATTAGAGGAGAAAGGCATAAAACAAACTTGGTTGGCTGATAAACTTGGTAAAAGCTATAATATGGTTAATGCTTATGTGCAAAATAGACAACAGCCGAGATTGGAAACGCTTTTTGAAATTGCTAAAATCCTCAATGTAGATCCTAAAGATTTAATTCAATCTGAGCATGAATAAGAAGAAACTGTCAGAACGAGATATATGTACCAAGTTTATTACGCCTGCCATTGAAAAAGCAGGTTGGGATAAACAAACTCAACTACTCGAAGAGGTTAGTTTTACCGATGGTAAAATATATGTACGTGGTAAACTTACAGCAAGAGGGACACGTAAACGAGCTGATTATATTCTTTATTATAAGCCCAATATTCCAATTGCTATTGTCGAGGCAAAAGATAACAAGCATTCAATTCGTGCAGGTATTCAACAAGGATTAGACTATGCAAAAATATTAGACATCCCTTTTGTTTTCAGTAGCAACGGAGACGGTTTTTTATTTCATAACAAGACAGAAACAACAGGGAATATTGAAACTGAATTAGACAATGATAGTTTTCCAAGTCCGAAAGACCTTTGGACTAAATACAAACATTACAAAGGAATAGAAACACCCGAAGCCGAAAAAGTAGTTGAACAAGATTACTTTTTTGACGGTAGTGGAAGAACTCCAAGATATTATCAACAAAATGCTGTAAATAGAACGCTTGAAGCAATTGCCAAAGGTCAAGATCGAATTATTTTGGTAATGGCTACAGGAACAGGTAAAACTTATACTGCTTTTCAAATAATTCACAGACTGTGGAAAAGTGGAGCAAAAAAGAGAATTCTATTTCTTGCCGACCGTAATGCGTTAATTGACCAAACAAGAAGGGGAGATTTTAAACACTTCAAAGATAAAATGACGGTTGTAAAGCACCGTATGATTGACAAGAGCTATGAAGTCTATTTAGCTTTGTATCAAGGCTTGTCTGGTACTGACGAAGAAGCAAACGCTTACAAACAGTTTTCACCTGAGTTTTTCGATTTAATTGTAATAGACGAGTGCCATAGAGGAAGTGCAAAAGAAGATAGTGCTTGGCGTGAAATTTTAACTTATTTTAAAAAAGCAACTCATATTGGTTTAACAGCTACACCAAAAGAAACAGACGAAGTTTCAAATATTGAATATTTTGGAGAACCTGTTTACACCTATTCTTTGAAACAAGGAATTGATGATGGTTTTTTAGCTCCGTACAGAGTTGTTCGTGTAAATCTAAACGTTGATGCCGAAGGTTGGCGACCAGAACAAGGGAAAAAAGATAAAGATGGAAACAAAGTTGAAGACCGTGTTTACAATAGAAAAGACTTTGACCGAACTTTAGTTATTGATGAACGGACTCAAATAGTTGCAAAAAAACTATCTGAATTCATGAAGGGTTCTGACCGTTTTGCAAAAACAATTGTATTCTGTTCTGATATTAACCATGCAGAGAGGATGCGCTCTGCACTTTCAAATTTGAATAGTGATTTAGTGGCTGACAATCACAAATACATTATGCAGATTACAGGTGATAATGATGAAGGGAAAAGAGAATTAGACAATTTTATAAACCCCGAAGAACGTTATCCTGTTATAGCAACAACTTCTGAGTTAATGACAACAGGAGTTGATGCACAAACTTGCAAAATAATTGTTTTGGATAGCGAAATCAAATCAATGACAAAATTCAAACAAGTTGTTGGTAGAGGAACACGAATAAATGAGGAATTTGGAAAACTTTATTTCACAATTCTTGATTTTAGAAATGTTACAGATTTATTTGCCGACCCTGAATTTGATGGTGACCCAATCCGAGTGAAACCAGTTTCTGAAGAATCTGACCTTGGAGGCATATTGGATGAAGAAGAAAATATTGACACGCCAATCATTGATGAAGAAACAGGTGAAGAAATAGAAATAGAGCCTGAAATCCGATATCCTGAGCCTCAGACACCAACGGATAGGGTAAATGAACCAAGAAAAAAGGTGTATGTAAACGGTGTGGATGTATCGGTTTTAATAAGTCGTGAAATGTATTTTGACAACAATGGTAAACCAATAACCACCAGTCTAAAAGACCACACTAAAGAGCTAATCAAAGGGCAATATGCCTCTTTGGACGATTTTTTAAATCGTTGGAACAGCACAGGCAAAAAAGGAGTCATTATCAGGGAACTGGAAGACCAAGGAGTGTTAGTTGAAGCATTGAGAGATGCGGTAAACCGTGAAGTGGATTTATTTGATTTAATCTGTCATGTGGCATTTGAACAGCCACCACTCACTCGCCAAGAGCGTGCAAATAATGTAAAAAAGCGAGACTACTTCACAAAGTATGGTGAACAAGCTAGAAAGGTTTTAGAAACTCTGCTTGATAAGTATGCGGATGAAGGTGTAACCAACATTGAAAGTATGGACATTCTTAAAGTGAAACCACTCACCGATTACGGTTCTCCTTTGGAAATCATCAAGCAATTCGGAAGCAAAGCCAAATATATGGAAGCAGTAAAAGAATTAGAAACTGAATTATATAACACAGGAACATAAAATGACTACCGATTTTAGTTCAATCATTAATGATTTTGTTGAAACAGAAAAACAAGAATTAGAGAAACTTAAACCTATCGCTAATAAGATTGGATGCTTTAAGTCTGTGACTATTTCATCAAGCTCAACACTTGAATTGAGTAAGTTTAAAATAAAAAACGTACTCTATTTTTTGACCCTTGATCCTTCGGAAAGCTTGACAGCTTCAACAATATCCAAAAATATTTCTAAGGAGAAAGCGGATGAAAGTAGTAGTCTAAAGTTACCACAAGTTAACCCTATTGAATTTAGCAGTACAGAAAGAGTAATATATGTGGGAAAGTCTAAAAATCTTTTTTCCAACAGGTTAAAAGCACATCTAGGGGAGGCATCAGAGAAAACTTATGCATTGCACTTAAATAGATGGAAGAAAATAGTCGGTAAAGAAGTAGAACTTATACTTCATTATGCCTCAATTGACAAAATAACAGATAAACAATTAGAGCTATTAGAAACGGCATTACATTATAAATTAAAACCAATACTAGGCAGATCAGGACATTAATATGGCAAACTTAAAAGGAATCATAGACGGCATTCGTAAAATCATGTGGCAAGATACAGGGTTGAATGGAGATGCACAACGTATTGAGCAGTTGGGATGGATGTTATTTTTAAAAATATTCTCAGATAAAGACAAAGAACTTGAAGTTTTAAACGATAAATACACTAGTCCAATTCCTGATGAATTTCATTGGGATGCTTGGGCAGGTGATGATGAAGGAATAACAGGTGATGAACTACAAGAATTTGTTGATCAAAAACTCTTTCCTGCATTACGTAATCTTAAAGTTGGAGTAAATGACGACCTTACCAATAAACGAGCATTGATAGTTCGTGAGGTGTTTGAAGGAAACAACAACTATATGAAAAGTGGCATCAATATCCGAAAGGTATTGAATAAGCTTAATGAAATAGACTTCAATATTGCAAAAGACCGGCATGCTTTTGGTGAACTTTACGAAACCATTTTGAAGGAGCTTCAAAGTGCGGGTAAAAGTGGTGAATTCTACACGCCTAGAGCAATAACTGAATTTATCTGCGAAATGATAAACCCAAAGTTGGGAGAGAAGATTTTAGACCCAAGCTGTGGAACTGGAGGTTATTTGACGGCAGCTGTTGAGCATCTCAGAAAAGAAGCAAACAGCGTTGAGGACATTGCGAACTTAGCCAAAAACATCATTGGGTGGGAATACAAACCACTTCCCTATCTATTGGCTACAACAAACTTGATATTGCATGACATCGAAGTGCCAAATGTCTCATTTAGAGATTCTCTTGATCAGTCTTTAAGTGCTTACACAGAGAAAAATCGAGTGAATGTTATTCTAGCGAACCCGCCATTTGGTGGGATTGTAGCCAACAACAACGAAAAGAACTTTCCTCAAAATTATCGAACAAAAGAAAGTGCGGACCTCTTTTTAGTTCTTATGGTTCATTTACTTAAGAAAGGTGGCCGTGCTGGTATTGTATTACCAGATGGTTCACTAACAGGTGGAGGTATAAAAGAAAGGGTGCGGCAAAAACTTTTAGAAGCGTGCAACCTGCATACTATCATTCGTCTTCCAAATTCTGTCTTTCAACCATATGCTGGAGTTTCTACCAATCTATTATTTTTCACCAAAGGAGAACCCACTAAAGATATTTGGTATTATGAGCTTCGCCTTCCTGAAGAACAAAAAGCATATTCCAAAACCAAGCCACTCCAATTAAAAGAATTTGAACCAATAAAAAAGTGGTGGGACAATCGAGAAGAAAGCGATATTTCATGGAAAGTAGATATTCAAACCATCATTGATAGGAATTATGATTTAGATATTAAGAATCCAATTAAGGCTGAAGAAGAAATAGAACATAGTAGTGCAGAACTAATGAACATATTGGAAAACTCCTTTGCAACCAGCAGCAAATTATTGAACCAACTTAAAGAAGCAGTCAAATGAGTTTGATGAAAATAAAAGACTTGTTTCACTTTGAGAAAGGCTCTTTGCAAAGCACAAAAGCTACACCTGGTGAATACGACTTTATCACTGCTGCTGCAGATTGGAAAACACACAATGAATTTACGCACGACTGTGAAGCACTCATTTTCGCTGCAGCTGCTTCAGGTTCTCTAGGTAGAACCCACTATGTGTATGGCAAATTCATTTCAAGTGATTTATGCTTTATCATCACCCCAAAGGATCCCGAAAAATATCCAATTGATATAAAATTTTATCACCTTATTTTTCTTGCCTTCAAAGATGAAATTGTAAGAAATACTAAATCTGGCACATCAAAAGAGGCCATTGGTTTAACTGTTTTTGGGAAGTATGAAATTCCCTATTTTGAAATTGAAAAGCAAATTGAAACAAGAGATAAGTTTGTAAATGCACAAGAAGCAACTAATGAACTAAATTCTGAACTGACCAGCCAAATCAATATAGTCGAGCAACTTCGCCAAGCTTTTTTGACGGATGCCATGCAAGGAAAATTGATGTCCATGGCCAAGAGTGACGAGCCAGCAACATTGCTTTTAGGAAAAATCAAAGCCGAAAAAGAACGGTTGACAAGAGAGAAGAAAATCAAAAAACAAAAGCCACTGCAACTCATTACACCAGATGAAATTCCCTTTGAAATTCCTGAAAATTGGTCTTGGTGTAGATTAGGAGAATTGTTATTAGACATAAAGTATGGCACATCAAAGAGTTGTGACTATAACTCTAATAGAAACTCTAGAGTACTAAGAATCCCTAATGTTTCTGGCCACTCACTAAATGGTGATGATTTAAAGTTTACGGACTTAAGCGAAAAAGAACAAAAAGATTTAGCGCTAGAACAAGATGATATTTTGATAATTCGATCCAATGGTAGCAGGGAATTAGTTGGTAAAACAGTATTAGTAAATGGTGAATTTGTAGGTTTTGCTTATGCGGGATATCTTGTTCGGTTAAGATTTAACATAAACCTCATAAATGCAAGGTTTCTATTGCGAGCCACAAAATCAAATTTTTTCAGGGATTTGATTGAAAAACCTTTAAGAACAACTGTGGGCATTAACAATATTAACACTCAAGAAATTTCAAACCTACTAGTTCCTATTCCCCCACTAGAGATACAAATACTTTTAGCTGATAAACTAGATGAATTAATGCTATTTCTTGATTCTTTGAATAAAAATATATCAGAAAGTATAATAAATAATGAATTGCTTCTTAAGCAAGTTTTGACTGAAGCGCTAGGTATAGAAATTTTAAAAGAAAAACCTCAAAAGGAAACGTCAAAGAAAGACAGACAGAGAACTAGTAAATATGATCCAAATACAATACTTATGGAAATAGTGCCACTTTTAAAAAAACATGGTAAGCTTCATGCAGAAGAACTTTGGAAAATGTCAAAGTATTATGGTCCTAAAGAAGAAGATCGGAAAATTGATGAATTCTATGCGGAATTAAAAAAACAAATAGAGATGAATAAGACGGTCAAAGAAAGTTCAGAAAAAGGCTATTTAGAACTTGTATGAGAATAGATAAGGTTTACATCGAAAAATTCAAAAACCTCCATCAATTCAATATTGATTTGGATGAGTCTAAAATGCAAACCGTTCTTTTGGGAGAGAACGCAGCAGGTAAGTCAAACTTCTTGGAGGCATTGGTTATTATTTTTCGTGATTTGGAATTAGGAGTCGCTACTCCCTTTAACTATATCATTGAATACCAATGCAAAAGTCAGAATCTAAGAGCTGAAGGAGGCCCCGGAACTAGTGGCGGTTTTAAAATACTGCAAGGTTCTAGGATAAAAACGAAAGATAATACACCTCAAGTCTTATATAGCACAAAGCCTATTGGAAAAAAAGAAATAAAAGAAAATAAGTACCAGTATTTACCAAGATACGTATTCGCTTATTATTCGGGTTTAAGCAATAGATTGCTCGAACACTTCGACCCGCACCAAACTAGGTTTTATAAAGACTTATTGGCGGGTTTAGATAATCCTATGCGTCCGCTCTTCTATGCCAGAATGATACATAGTCATTTTGTACTAATGGCATTTTATGCTTTCTCTCAACCAGAAATAAGTGATTTTCTTGAAGAATATCTCGATATCATAGGGCTTGAGTCTATTCTTTTTGTATTGAAGAAACCTGATTGGAGTAAGAAAAAAGATCCTCTTGATTTTTGGGGTGCGAAAGGTGTTGTAAGAGAGTTCTTAGATGATCTGTATGATGCATCAATGGCTCCTATTTCTGCGACTGAAAATGTAAGAGCAAGTTTCAACAAAAACCATAAAGAAGAACACCTCTTTCTCTATATATCCAATCAGGAAAAGCTTGAAAAGATTGCAGAGAAATATGGAAACAATGCTGAATTCTTCAAAAGACTGGAAAGCACTTATATATCTGACTTAATCTTAGAGGTACGTGTAAAAGTTAAAAAACGCCATGTAGATGGTAATATAACTTTCAAAGAACTTTCCGAAGGTGAACAACAGTTGCTAACTGTCCTCGGCCTTCTTCGCTTCACTAAAGAAGAAGAATCTCTAATCCTTCTAGATGAACCAGATACTCATCTAAATCCTCTTTGGAAATGGAAGTACATGAAATTGTTAGAGGATGTTGTTCAGAAACCGGATACAAGCCAAATAATTATGACAACTCATGATCCTTTGGTTATTGGTGGTTTAACAAAAGAAGAAATTAGAATTTTCTACACCGAAAAAGTTAAAGATGAGGAAGATAAAGAGTTAATGCTTGTTAAAACCATGACACCAGATTTTGACCCGAAAGGCTTGGGAGTGGCAGGTATACTTACCAGCGAGTTCTTCAAGTTACCAAGCTCAGTTGATGAGCGTACTTTGGAAGTTTTAAATAGAAGAAATGAACTAATTTCAAAACAAGACAAAGGAGAGCTAAATGATATTGAGTCATCTGAATTAAATAAAATATTTCAATATTTAAACAGTCTGGGTATTAATACAACAGATAGAGATCCGTTATATCAAAAGTTCATAATAGCAATAAGTGATCTTGATGAATTTAAAAAAGAAGAATACTCACCTCAAGATTTAAAGAAACAAAATAAAATCGCACTTCAAGTTTTAGAAGAATTGTTAAACGAAGAAAAAGGTAAATGATTTATATAAACATTGACAATCATGAACCAGGTGAAGACTGGTTAAATAGGGCTGATACCTTAACTGCCGATTTATTAGCTGCTGCCGATTTACCTGCTAGAAAAAAAATCATTAATGATAACGCAAATATGTGGGGCGAACTGAAAAAGCATTTTTGTGATGTGCTTCATAGAAAATGCTGGTATTCTGAATCTGTTAATGATTTTACACATTGTCATGTAGATCATTTTCATCCCAAAGGTAAAGCTGAAGACGAAGACAAAAACATACAAGATGGAGGCTACTGGTGGCTGGCATTTAATTGGAAAAATTATCGTTATTCTGCACCTGCAGGGAACATAAGAAAAAAACATTATTTTCATGTCAATGCTAATAAAGCTTTGACTCCTGCTGATGCAATTGAAAATGAAAATATAAGATTCCTCGATCCTTGCGAACCTGGTGATCCTGAAAAACTGAAGTTCAACAATGAAGGACTTGTTAGCCCCAAGAATGAGGATGAAAATTCTAGAGATTACTTACAAGCTGAATATACAATTCGTAGGATGAACCTAAATATGCATGGGTTAGTTGAAGGAAGAAGGGATAATTACAGAAAAGCAGCTAGGATAGTAAGAGAAACGCAAGCTCTCTTGGCATTGCAAAATCTTAACTATGACATGGCACGTCAACAATCGATAAAAGCCAATCAGAAATCATTGCTTGAATTAGCAAACAAGTTTTCTCCTTATTCAGCTGCAGTAAAATATTGTTTAAAAGAAAGTGGATTGGAATGGGCGGTTAACATTGCAATAGCTGCATAATGATTATTACATCCAACATAAAAGCTTTACTAAAGAATGAATTGGGGCAAGCAAAATCCGTTTGGGTAGCCTCAGCCATGATTAGCCATAGTGGTTGGTTATTTCTTCAACAAAGTCTTCCACAAACCGCAACACAGACCTATTTAATAGGTATTGACTTAGCGACAGACCCTAAAGTGTTTGAATCAATTATTGCTCAGACAGATATAAACGCCAGGGTTTATGAAACTAAATACACCTTTCACCCTAAAGTATATTTGATACAAAAAAAAGACGACACATACACTGCATTTATTGGTTCATCTAATACCACAAATTGGGGGTTAGAAAAGAACGTAGAGATGAATTACCAAATCCATGACCAAAACGAATGCAGAAAATTGCTCGATTGGTTTAACAGCCTTTATTCTGAAGGTTATTTAATAACAAAGAAGTTTGTTGATGATTACAAAGTCAAATTTATAAAGGCGTCTATAAAGGTGAAAGAAGTAGATAATGAAGCTTTTTCTCTAAAATCTTGTTTAACACAAAACAATAACCAATTTTTTACCAAAAATCATCATGAAATATTTAACAAGAGATTCCATCGAGTAAATAGTGAAGACCTTAAAAAAATTAGAAAAGAGGTAAGGCTTAAGCTCTTAAAATTGCACGAAATAATTTATCCCGAATTTTCTAATAATGGATTAACTGATTTGTATTGCCACCATCAGTCCAGAGAAATTGTCAGCCGGCACTTTTTTAATCAGTATAGCGGTAACTATATAAATGCCATGTGGCTTCATTATGGGAAGTCATTTGATCAATTACAAGCATACAAGAGTGAGGATAAATCGATAAATAGGCCTAACTCTTTTATAAATAATATTAGGATGCAGGTAATCATACATGAGGACAGTCTTGGTATTTGGTTAGTTTTAGGTCGCAATAATGGAAGCAGAATAGACAGAGATTATTTCAGGAGTCAAATGCAAGATCCAATAATTCAAAGATCATTTTTTGATGCATTTAAAAAGCTGGGAAATGAATATTGGATAAACGTTAGTAATGGCGAAGCCATGAAAAATTTAAATACTCCAACTGACTTGTTGAAAGAAATTCAAAAAGAAACAATAGATGAGTATTTCATCATTGGTTGTGAAATAGATTGGCTAGATTCTCGGGTATCTTCTAAAAATATATCAACTACAGTTTTGAATGAGTTTAAAAAGCTATATCCACTCTATACTATCATGCGTCATTAATAATTGAATTTTATGCTAGTAGCAATTCTAAAAGTAAAAGGTACCGGAATTCTTGAATTTAAAGGAAATGGATTCATTGTAAATAAAAAAGGTCTATTATTATCTGCAGGACATCTATTTAAAGAATCACTAGATATGAAAGATTATTACGCTGCCGTTCCTTCTAGTACGAAAAGGTCCAAACTATATACAATTCGAAAGTATTACTTTGAGCATTTTGATCCATTAAAAGCAGAATCAGAAGATGATTTTAAAAGAAAGAAGTGGCCAAAATACGAAGACCTGTTTATTGGTAGGGTTCTTAAACTCAAACCTGAAAGTCATTTTAAACTTAGAATAAAACGTCCCAAAGCAGATGAAAGGTTAAATTCAAGATGTTTTTTAAGAAGACCTGATATTGAAGAGTTCCCTTTTGAGAATGGCGAAGTTGATTTAAGTTCATTACAAAATGTTACAGAAAGTAACCCTATTAAATCAAGAGAATTCAGTATTGTCAGTGATGAAAGTAATGATTATCAAAAACAACCAGAAAGAATAGAACTAATTAAAAGGTACAATAACACTATGTGGTTAAAGTACCCTAATGGTAAAGGTTCTAGCGGGTCACCAATTTTTAATAATGATGGAGATGTAGTTGGTATTCATCTTAGAGGTGCTAGACCAACAGAGGGGCATTGGAAACATATTTTATGCTCAAAGTATATTAGAAGACAGTGCAGGCACATAAGGTAATTAGTTTACATTTCATTATTTTTTCTATCTTAGCACCTCTAGCTGTCAAGGGTATAATCTCAAAATTATGCCCGTTTTATTTAAATATACTCTACAAATAAGTCTTTACAGGAGGCTTATAGTTGTTTGTACCCAGTCCATAGGTGAAATATGCTTTCAATATTGTCTTCAAAAAAGTAGTTTTTTAAAAAAGCACTCTGCACATACTTGTGAAGACCTCGAAAGCGATTCAGATATTCGAAAAAGCCATCTAAAGGATGACAAGGTACTCTTGATAATGTGTTCAAGCTTGCTTTTTTCAATGGTTTCAGGGCTTATATATGTAGTTTTAAACCTAAACCCTGCGCGATGATTATTCGAAGAACGATACTAAAACAGGACTTGGTGAAAAAATTGTACCCGGATAGCGTTTCAACCAAATCTGCATTGCAACTATTAAGACGAGACATTGATTTATGCCCGAAATTAAAGGAAAGAATTACACAAGCTGGTCATACCAGACGGCATTATTACAATAAACAGCAATTAAGCCTTATCCTAAATCATTTTGGCATTACTCACGAAGAATTTGAAATACTATAAAGCATGATTGAGAACCAGAGAAAATGAATTAGTTCTTAGGACTTACTTTAAATTTATATTATATTAGGTAGGAATTAGTATTCACACACTAATTTCCCGATAAAGTGAAGAAAGGGCTGGTACATTAATTTGTATCAACCCTTTTTTGCTTTTCCAGTAATGCTTAACGCCATGGTTACAAGCTAATGTGCACGCACTTCATTGTTGTCAAGATAGTTTTCATCATAATTCGATAGAAAAGGGCTTATGCTCCATATTTGTAAATTTCTAGAACGCTATTAGGTAATTCGGTATCCAATAGCTTGTAACTAGCAATATAACAATGATATAAGGAAGGTTGAGCATTGACTTTGATTCTAAAGCCTAGTAACTTCGCAGTTATTTCATTTTAACTCTAAAAATGAAGCTATGAAGAAGTTTTACCTTTCCACTGTTGCCACTTTTTTGATATTAAGTTCAATCACAAAAGCTCAGGATATTACTATCAGTTTTTCTGCAGAAGGAGCAACAACGACCTTTGACCAAATTACAGCTACTAATTTATCAACCAACGAAAGTGTGACTTTGGGAGGCACTGATGTTTTAATTTTACACCCCATTGCAACAAATATTCAAACAGCAGAGCAGGATGCAAGAATAAAAATTGTCCCTAATCCCATTAATGGAATCGGGAATCTATATTATTCCAATTACAAAGCACAACTACTGACTGTTCAGGTTTCGGATATTTCGGGCAAAATCATATTGAAGAATGTTAAATACATGGAAGCTGGGAGCATACATTATGAGTTATCAACAGCAAATAAGGGCATTTATTTAGTAAGTGTCATTTCTAGTGAGGGAGTGTTTAGTATTAAATTTGCGCAAAATAGTACTGGAGTAAATCTACTACGCCATATTGGAGTAGATCCCTTGGTTAAATCTGTTTTAAAAGCTTCAAAAGCAGATTACACCTTAAATTACAATGATGGAGATATCATTTCTTATAAAGTCACATCCGGTAATTACACAACTATTATTAATGAAATACCAACAGAAACAAAAACAATTACAGCTCGAATGGTTGAGGCAGTTGATGGTGATGGCAATTATTATACAACAGTAAAAATAGATGAACAATTATGGTTTGGTGAAAATCTTAAAACAACCAAATATAACGATGGTACAGACATTCCTTTGGTTACTGACAATTCAGAATGGAGCGGATTATCAACTCCCGGCTATTGCTGGTACAATAATGATGAATTAAATTATAAAGATCCATATGGAGCTTTGTATAACTGGCACACTGTAGATACAGACAAGTTATGCCCTGATGAATGGTATGTGCCAACGGAAAATGATTGGGATGTTCTAACTAATTATTTAGGAGGAGAATCAATAGCTGGAGGAAAACTGAAAGAACCAGGATTACTTCATTGGAGTGAACCTAACAGGGGAGCAATTAATGAAACATTATTTACTGCAGTAGGGAGTGGATTGCGTAGTAATTATAATGGTAGTTTTGATGGACACGGTATTTATGGGTATTTCTGGTCATCTACAGAAGTTGATGAAGGTGGAGCTAGTTTTCGAGGTCTAATCAATTCATATGGAGATGTGACTAAAAGCAGTAGAGGTAAAAGCAATGGCTTTTCTGTAAGATGCGTACGTGAATACGAAGAAATAGAACAACAAACGATTTATGGCCAAATAGAACTTCCAATTAATATTAATCCAGAAGAAATAAGTATTGTTTCCACGGGAGGAATATGTGGTATTGAATCTGATAATTCTTTTAAAGCAAATGCTACGACAATAAATAAGCAATTCCTATTTGCAGAAAATCAAGAGGGTGAGATGCTTTACGCTTCATTAATTGATGATAGTGATGCAGTGATTAATGCAAATAGTACAGCCAGAACAATGGTAGCATTGATGCCCTGGACTGCGTTTGTGGAACCTGAAAATTTAGGTATACTGCTAGATGAAATATCTTCGTTTCCTGAATATCAGGCATTAGTTAACCAAATACAAACATCAGTTGAAAGTAATACGCCACCTTTGGATAACAACCTGGTAGAGGATGCTTTTTTAACATTAGCCGACAAAATTGTTAATCAAACCACCGCATCAAATGAACTAGCAGAGATAGCTTATTATGTGCCAGAAGTTGATTACTTGGTAGAACCAACAATAACCTATGCAAATGGTGAGTTAATTATTAAAAATGATGGCACAACTACAGCTGCTTGGGGTATTGAAATCATAAATGCGGATGGTTCATTAGTGGATGGTCTTATACTTCCGGGCAATACTGTTCAATTTCCATCCCTTAGTAGTATCTGGGGCTTTCTTTCATCAGGAGATCCAGTAGATGCTGTTTTTGTAGATGCTGAACCTTTAATGATTCCGATATCTAAAGAAGATAAATATGATATAATTTTTAGAAGCCCAACCTGTTCAATTGTATTAGAAGATGAATTAGCAAACCAGGCACTAATGTATAATCTATCACAATTGTATATAGCATTATTTAAAAGCTTTGGCATTGACCTCCTTAAAGATATTGGTTGTTATAAAGCTATTTTTAATACTCTTAATAATGCAATAATTGATGCTGTTCGTGATGATAGCTTTACCGTATCTTTTTTTATGAACAATTTATGTCCTTTAATAATGGCCGAAGTTAATTCAATTGCAGATTGCGATAAAACGTTCAATGGCAATTATATAAAAAAAATATTTAAGTTTATTGATGTCTATTCAAAGGCTGAAACCGTCTTTGTTACAAGTAAATTAGTTGGTGATATGTTAATGCTTAATAACATAGACCTATGTCGCCAGGTATTAAATGATAATATATACCCTTGCTTTTCACTAGTTAAAAATGAAACCATAGACAATCAGCAAGTAGAGGTAGGTGAAGTTATTAAGCTTGATGTTGGTACAGAAGTGGATTTACCGGGTGAGGCTAATAATATTTATCCAACCGGAGCTCATATATTATGGGAGACAAATGAAGTTGGTGGAATATTAAATGCTTCATGGACTCCAGTAGATGGTAATGGAAAAACGGAAGTTGAATATGAACCAACAGAAGCAGGTATTCATAAAATTAAAGCCTATGTTAAAAGTGATAAATTGGTTGATGAAGTCATATATACTGTTGAAGTAACAGGAAACAATTGCGAAGAAACCGGCACTGTTACCGATGCCAGTGGCAATACCTACAAAACCGTAAAAATTGGCACTCAATGGTGGATGGCGGAAAACCTGGCCGTTACCAATGTGCCTTTAGTAACAAATAATGATCAATGGGCAGTTTTAACTACCCCAGCATACTGCTGGTACGATAACGATGCCAGTTATAAGAAACCTTATGGGGCTTTATACAATTGGTATGCTGTGGAATCAGGTAAATTATGCCCTTCCGGTTGGCATGTGCCCAGTGATGCAGATTGGACCATATTAATTGGCTATTTGGGCGGAGCAACTGTTGCAGGTGGCAAGTTAAAAGAAACAGGTACAGCTCATTGGCGTAGTCCTAACATCGGAGCAACCAACGAAACTTGTTTTACAGCCGTTCCGGGTGGTATCCGTCACGTCTCTGGAGGTGCATATATCGGCATTGGAACTGAAGGGTACTGGTGGACGACTACGCAGGACGGAAGCTTTCATGCAATGGATCGATGGATGAGCTATGAATATAGTTTTGTCGGCACTTTCCGCAGAGTTAAGAGGTTTGGTTTTTCTGTTCGTTGCGTGAGGGATTAGATAATGTAATGTCAAATTGACTGGTATATAATTTGAACATTCATATAGAAAACAAAGGCAAAAATGTGGTAATAGTCAATAAAAGCCATTTAATACAAAATCTAACCAAAGCAAACAAAATCCCCACCATAACCCTATCTTATGTTTGCTCCCACTATGGAAGCAAGCACAAAAAAGGTCTTAGGTACATTAGCAATTGCAGCAGTTGTTGGCGGTGGTTTTTACCTGATTAAAAAAGGTAGGAAACTTGTGTCAGGTGCAAAGATGAACTTTGCACTTCTTGGCTTCCGCATTCATAAATTGAATTTACAAGAAGTTCAGTTTGCTGTTAAACTCCGTTGCTACAATCCCACCCAAGTACCCATCACTATAGCCGTAAATCAAGTTGTCGCCAAATACAAAGGTTCGGCTGTTGCTTATTCCACTCCTAACATTAAAGGCTTAACTATTGTAGCAGGCTCAACACAAGAGCCTGAAATCTTATTCCAAGTACCTTATCTGAACCTATTGGGTAAAGGCCTATCAATTGCACTACTCCAAAACACCGCACAGCTTAAAGCCGATTTGAGTTTCACACTGAACTTAAGTGTCAATGGCGAAACTATTACTACCACACAAAATTTAACAACTGGCACAGCCGGTTTTGATACAGGAATTGTAAGTACTTCTAATCAAGCTTACAGCTTACCTGAAAGTTCACAATCATCATTTAAAAGCACTACTACAATGAGCGGATTCGCATTGGGGCAACTTGGTATAGTATCCGGCCCTCGTAATACCCAGGATGGTCGCAAGTATAATAATCTTATAAAAAGAGCCACAGGAACAGAAACTTTCGTCAAGAATGGCAATGTACTGGAAACAGTTGAAAGCTGTATTGAAATAATAGCCGATCATTACAGAGAAGTAGAAGACCTGGCTAAAATGCTTAAAAGTGGATCGCATACTGAGCCAGGCGAAGTAAAAGATACTTGTCGAAACATCTTCAATTTTGCATACAATTACCTACAGTATCAGAAAGATGATGACGGAACAGAACAGCTTCGTACCCCGGCTCGCAGTTGGTTGGATGGTCAGATGAAGTTCAAACAGCAAGGCCTTACATCATCAGGTATCGATTGCGATGACTACAGCATTTTTGTTGGTTCTATATTAAAATGTCTTGGCATTCCTTTTAAACTCCGTATTACCAAGTATGATGGCAAACAGAACTATCAGCATATCTATGTAATAGTCCCTGCTATAGGCGATTCAGAGGATGAAATAGTCATTGACCCAGTATTATCAAAATTCGATTACCAGAAACCATACAGTTTTGAACGATCAGACTTTAATATGGCTCCATTGGAGTTAGCCGGACTTAGCGGTATAAATGGATTAACAGGAACCAGTACTTTGGGCTTACCCATATCTGTTTTGTCAGGCATCGATCTAAGTGGAGGAAGACAAGTACAAGGTGAACATGAAGACCTCATGGCCATTGTATCAGGTTTTGATTTTGAAGAGACAATTAATGGATTAGGTAATGCCGAAGATGCCACTTATCGCTATTTAGTTCGTACCCGTAATTTCCTGTTAAGGAATAAGGATAATAAAGCCAAAATGGCACATATACAAAACCCTGATCAATTCATATCAATGGTTGACCAGGCCATTAAATTCTGGAACACACCCAAACGAGATGCAGTACTAGACAAGCTCTCAACCATCGAAGCCAAACTTGTTGCCAACGGACATATTAAATATGATGCAGATGCCATTGAAGGACTAACGGAAATAGATGATCATGATGAGTCAATAGATGGCTTGAGTGGAGATAGAGGCCTGGGAGGTTTCTTTAAATCACTTAGACGCATTGGTAAAAAGATTGGTAGGGGAATCAAAAAAGCAGGAAAAGCTGTAGCCAAAGTAACCAAGAAAGTTGTCAAAGCAATTATTCGTTTCAACCCTTTATCCATTGCTATTCGAAATGGCTTATTAGCTGCACTTCGATTAAATATGTTTGGCATTTCAAAGAAACTGCAATATGCTTATTTACCAGAACAACTGGCAAACAAATATGGTGTTGATGCCAACAAGTTAAAAGACTTAAAGAAACGACACGGCAGAGTTAGAAAACTATTCAAGGGTTTGCAGGGCAGAGATAAATATCTGAAAAGAGCCATCCTAAAAGGTGCTAAACAAAAAAGTTCTGACTTTACGCTACATGGTATTATTAATGGCCTTAAAGCTTTGGAAGCAATTGGTGAATTAGCCGAGTTGGGAAATTTGGGTGAACCTGCTACAGCGGTATCGATAGGTGCAGCTACAGGCGTATTAGCTAAAATCAAAAGCTGGTTGAAACCCGTAAAAAACATTTTCAATAAGATAAAAAATAAGTTTAAATCCAGAACACAAGCTCAACCGCAGCAGGCTCTTCCTCAGAATATAGTTCAACCAATAGCACCAGTAATACCAAATTATAGCTTCCCACAGATTAATCAAAACATGCCTATGATACCAACGATGACACAACAACCATCGATGAACACGACAATAGCACCAAGCTCTATTAATACAAAGAAAGGCATCAGCAAGGGCGCAAAAATTGGAATCGGAATTGGTGTGGCAGCGCTTATCGGTACCGGAGCCTATTTGATGCTTAGAGATAAGCATGATAAACCAAAAACAAGTACCAAAAAATCAAGCAGAAAAGGATCACTCGGATCAATAACACTTAGTTAATAACAGATTTTAAATTTCATAAAAATGGCAGTACGAAAAACATCAAGAACACCTACTTCAAGTAGGGCACAAAAGATTGACTTTATGAAAGCGACCAACAACATAGGTAAACCCATTGCTGCCGTAGCAGGGTTTGCTGTTGGGAAATATGCTCTCAAAAAGTTTCAAAAAAGTTCAACAGTCACAGGACTAATGGGCACGGACATGAAACAATACCTCATTCCGGCAGTGATAACCATGGGTGGTTTAGTTGGCACCCAGTTTACCAAGAATGAATACATCAGAATTGGTTTGGTAGGTGCTGCAGGTGCAGGCGTGGAAGCAATGGTTAAAAAAGCCACTGGTAAAACCATCCTACAAGGATTGGAAGGTGTTATGGGCGATGATGCTTATACCGACTACGAAGAGGTGGATGGATTACAGACTCTTAATCCGGTAACACAAGCTCTTCCTGCAGCAGATATTGATATTGAGCGTGAGATTGAAGCTTCTGTTTCGGGAGCATCAGATTTCAGTATGAGCGATGAGCCAGTGGGAAGTGCAGCTAGTGACTTTTCCATGTCAGATGAACCAATTGGCTCAGATGATGATGAACAGGTTGGAAAGGTTAAGATCATTGGACCAGACAGCATGGACTATGATATCTTTTCTGGAGATATGATGGAATCCTAAAATGAGTATCGAGATTTACAGAATTGAGTACAGAGACAATTAAATAATAACAAGCTAATTAAGCTACAAAAAGTAAAAATCATGGCAGAGATCAATGAGCAAAATGATTTATACCCTTCAATGGAAGAAGTTGAAGGTTTAGAAGAAGCTTTACTTGACAAAGAAGAGGAAGCATTAGAGAAAGAAGAAGACCAGGATGATGCCACCGAAGGTATTGGTGAACTTGGTCGTAGCAGACGCTGGCGCAGACGTAGAGCACGAAGAGGACGCCGACGTACCAGTCGTAGACGTGCCATTCGCAGGTCGTTTAATGCTGGTTCAAGAAGCACAGCCGTCAAAACAGGTTTAACTAAAAGCCTGACATCCAAAGGTCAGTTTGAATTACGCAGACAACAGCTGCCTGCAGATATTCAAAAAGCCTTGAAAGATGCACGTATGCAAACCGTTGATGCAGCAATCTACACGGTAAAAAGTATCAAGGACAAATCGGATATTGATTTGATGGAAGCATCGGATGATAAAAAGGCTGGTCGTACCAACTTGAACCGTGCCCAATTGGATAGCAGCAAGTATTTCTTGCTTACAGATATTGTTTTGGAGTACGCTCATGGTTCATCAGAAGAGGATAACGACCCGGCAGATTTTGCATTTGGTCAGTTTGCTTTTCCTCCTCAGATTACCAACGGTACGTTTGAAATGACTTTGGGAACTAAGGTAATCTTACCTGAAATATCATGTGCGGTATTCGATGATAGTGATACGACAAAACGTAAGTTTCAGTATAAGTTGGCCAATCCAAAATGGTTAAAACCATCAATGGATATCACACCAAAATTGAACATGCCAAAGTCAGTGGCAGGTGATAAGGTTTTCAATCCAGCCGTGAAGATTACGCTATTGGGAACAATGACAGAGAAAGCCTAGGTAAGTTATTTAGCCCATCTTAAGTAGAGAGTAAAACCATACTAACAAGAGGCTTATTATAGATGCGCTAAATAACGCAATCCATACATGTAAAGGGGCGGTATAGCTATCGCCCCTTTACCTTTAAAACATCCCTATACAATGGAAGAACAAAATACCACTATTAAGAAACTGCAAGTCGTAAAATTCGAGGTTAAAAAAGGTGATACTTTTGAATTTAATGGCAATACTAAAACAGAACATGACCGTATTAAAGGCATCTTCTTACGCCTTTCGAATCAGCAAGCTTTGCAAGGAGCAACGCTTCGGGTTTGGATTGATGACACCGAAATAATACCTGATGATACCGAGGTGGCTCTACTACACCACAGCGATGACATGAGTATTAAAGATGTAGCCTTCCCGGTTAATGAAAAAGCCAAGAATAGTCCTATTCGTATCATTTACAAAGACAATAGTGAAAACCTGGCAGTAGCTGATAGCTACGATGTACGAGTGTACCTGCTTGCTGATGTAGAGCCTAAATAACATTCAACTCCCGAATAATGAAAAGATACTTTGTAATAACCCACCAATCTGAGGGTAATGGCCACCTGAATGTTCAGGACTTACTACCAGCTTCATGTAAGCTTATTACTGGCATTGCTGTAAATGCAATAGCTAAGCAAGATGCTATGGTGGAAGATGTCCTTGGAGAACTTTCCTTTCCTCAAGCCTTAATCACCGATTTACTGTTGGATGATAAGATAGCTGACTTATTCTACTCTTACCTGCGTACGCGTACCAACCAGATTGATAGTCGTTCTTTTTTTGAAAGTAATATCCTTCCAGAGATTGTTAAGGTACTGAGTAATAATATAGTTTTTCCATGCTTGAATACACAGCAGCAACAAGCGCTAAATGATAGTATCATCAAGCTGTTCAATGAGCAATTCACAGATTATATCTACAACGAGGCAGGGCTTTTTGATAAAGCACAAGGAATGAATGATCTCGATTTTACAGACTTTATTGCACAGCAAACACTCATATTTTTCTATTCTCACAGAAAGGAAATCTTCAAGCGAACGATTCAAGTGTATAATCAGCCACAGTCATATGAATGTGGTAATATCAGCTTATTGGTAAATGGTAACAGTTTCTTGCTTCGTGATCATATGGTAACGGCTAATCGTAAGGTTCGACACATGAGCAAAGAAGTAATCCCTTTCCATGAACCACTTGATGTTAACAGCAATGTTCATACGATTTTCAAGAGCAACAAGAATAGTGATACTCATTTGCTAACCATCAGAATCTATATCCAATATGAAACGAGTAAATAGTCATTGCTTATTTGTGAGTGAGCGATTCATGCGAGTTCCATTGAATGCTGTTGAAAATCTAAAATTTTAATAAGATGAACACGAGTGAGTTATTACACACCATCGCCAAAGACCGTGTTGCCGGGATGCGAACCATTGATAGCTATCAATTGAAACCTACGGTTATAAGTGTTAGCAATGCTGATATGTCCATTGATTTGAAAAACGACATGTGGATTCTAAATACAAGAGGATTGCCTGCAACAATTGAGGAACTAGAATTGGTAAGTAGCGATAATGTATTTACAGCTTCACCCCAGGAATATGACTTTATGGATGAATACCGTTATCAGGTTTTTACCGATTATATCGATATTAAAACCGCTGCGCAAGACTTCACTCCATATAGACTAGAGTTTGTAAAAATAATCCCTCACAGGAACCCACACAGTGGGAGTTAATAATGAAGCAATAAGACACAATGATTTACAAGCTGTAAATAACCTTGATACCCACTACTTGATACTAAAGACATGTTAGATTACAAAGAACAAATACAAAGCATATACGATTTTTTAAAGCGTTCCGAGGTAGAGCAGAAATACCCATACGCCTATGAAATATACCTGCTTACCGGAGCCGATGAAACAGCTTTAACTTCAAGAACCTCTGGAACGGCTAAATTCAATCAGGACATTGAGAGTGCCATTGAAAAAGCAAAACAATCTCACTCAATGGTGCGAGTGAGTGTATTTGGTGGCAAGAGCCCCAATGCTCGAAGCTTAAACAACTACACAATTAACGTTAGTGGACTGTTGAATCCAACCCAAAAACCTATAGAGAAAGCCGAGATTCAAACCATTATTAAAGAAGAAATGAAGCAGCACCAAACACAAGGTAACACCAACGGTTTGGGAGAGATTGAAGGCTTACTCGGGCTTTTTACTGGAGAAAATGAACAAGCTAGAAGTAAGGTCGAAGGCCTGTTTGGTTTGTTCAATGCACTATCGGGTAACAACAAGGAAGTTGAACGAATTAACTATCAAAAGCAACTGGATGATTTCAAGTTCGAGACGCGCCATACCATGCTACAAGAAAAGTTGGAAAAGCTAAGCAGTGAGAATGCAGAGCTTCGAGTGGATAGAGAACGCTTTGTAAATGAAAACAAAGAACTAAAAAATGAGAAATCAGAATTGGAGAGCCGACTAGCTGGTTATGCTCCCAATGAAATAATGAAGCGTGTGGCGGTGGGTGTTATATCAGGTATAGGTGGAAAAATACTCAGTAACTCTCCCAAAACAGCAGAATTATTAGGGCTTAGTCCGGATGAATTAAAAGGAGCTTTGGGTATCGTTGATGATGACCTTGGTGAAGAACAGCAAATTATACCGGATGCCAATGTAGAGATAAATGAAGTTGGTACGCCACAGACTCCCGAAGACAAAAAGAAGGTAGCTATCATCAAGAATCTTTCAGATGCTTTATCCACTTGGGATTTGCAAGAGGTAGCCAAGATTGCCAACATCGTTGGTTTATGTATGGATAAAGCAGAACTGATCAATGAAACATTGGCATTTCTGAGTCAGTCTATTCAAGAATCACAATCAGAAGAAGCCAATTAAAATTAGATAAGATTAAAAATACATAATCATGAGAAAATTCAAAGTAGGAATCACAATCGAATCCGAAGCCCCGGAAACAGTTAAAAAAGTCGGTAATCTGATCCAAAACGCAGTCAACAAGGTTGAGCAAGAAGACATCATTCGCCTATTGGAAAAAGTGGCGAAGAATCCTCAAATAATTAAGACAGCATTGAAGTTTATCTAATACCAATCAAACATCATAAGGCTCTGGTATTATGCCGATACATAATCAATGGGTTTTTAGAAGTGAAACGCACTAAAGGCGCGTTTTGATTAGTAATCGGTATAACAGGCAATGCCTGTGATATTATCGGAATCAGTAGCGTATTTCTTATTAAGCTTTTAAACAATAAACTGAAAGTGCAAAATATTAATTCAAATAAAGCAGCATTGCTTACAACAGGTGTCAAAATCGGTGTTCCACTTGTGGCTATTGGTGTGGGTGTCATTCTCATTAAAAGATTGCTGAATAAAAATCCGGATGGGACTTCTTCTACTGTTGCTCCATCATTAAAGGATATGTCGCTAAATAAGGAGAACCTGACCATCTCACCATCAGATGCCGCTTTGTTTGCGAATACCCTTTACGGTGCTATGCTAAATTTTGGAACGGATGAAAAGACCATCTATAGCACCATTGATAAAATCAAAAACAAGGATGATATGCTATTGGTGATAAGAGCTTTTGGAATGAAAATGTACTTATGGGGAGGTCGGGCAGCTTTTTTAGGTCAGAAATACAACCTGATTGGTTGGCTACGCTTCGAATTGAGCAATAAAGAGATTGCTAGAATCAAGCCCAAGTTCGATGCATGGGGAATCCCTCTCTAACAGGCAATGCCTGATTTAATTATAAAAACAATGAGCTATTACATTGACTAGCAGGGTTTATGAACAGAAAGATATTATTTATTTCGGGAGGGGTGTTAACCACAGGGGCAATAGTAACAGCCGCTTTACTTATTCGCAGACGAAACAGACGTTTGTCAGCAATAAAAGCAGGTAAAGGCAAGCTATTGCCCCCAAGTGGTTCCGACAAGAGTCCATCAAATATCCTGACCACAAACAACAATACCTTGCCTGGTAATTTTCGCAATTGGAATGGTGGAAATACTTACATGAACAATGCTCCAAGAGGCATTAGAAACAACAATCCTGGTAACCTGGTTTACACCAATATTAAGTGGAACGGCAAACTACCAAAAGAGCAAAATAAGGACAGGCGGTTTGAAATGTTTATCGCACCTGTTTATGGTGTCCGTGCGATGATTAAAGACCTCAAGCATGACATTGAAAAAGGCAAGAATACGGTTCCCACTTTGATTAGCGAATACGCTCCAAAGCATGAGAATAATACAGCAGCATACATCGCTACGGTTTGTCGGGATTTAAAGGTTAATCAATCAGCAAAACTTCTGCCAACAAAAAACACTTTACGACTACTGGTACTATCCATTGCCAAGGTAGAGAATGGAGGCAATTACATCACTAACGAGCTTTTTAACAAGGCTTATTCATTAATTTAAAAAAAAGATAGAAGACATAAGTATCAAGACACAAGACTATAGCCATCATGTAAATAATCTTGATACTCTTATCTCAATACTTAATACTAAAAATACATATGGGAACAATTAAGATGTTTATGGGTAACAATCCACCTCTTCTAAAAACTGGAGAATGGGCGTCCAATGGTATTTATGCCTATTTGGGGATAGAAAATGGAGATACAAAAATCTTCCAAAGTGTTTTTGATCCAGATAAAGAGCAAACGGTTGCTGGGTTTACATTCGATAGTAAACGCAAGCAATTTAATATCCCCAAAGATACCCCCTTAAGCAAAATACAGTTATTGATAGATTCTCTACCTAAGTCGGTTAAATTAAAAAGTGGTGATGACTTTAATGGAATCACGCTCATGTTTGAGACAGGAGATTATATCGACGATACTCAAGCTCCCTTAACCATTCGCGATTTTTCCTATATGCTTACACTCAAAGGGAGTAGTTACGAGGATGTTAATTTAGTGGTTGAAAGACCAATTGAAATTAGGAAATCGACCGTTAACTTTTACTACGTCAACATATGGCAGAAATCATTGAATACTTATTTGCTCCAAATAAAGGATAGTATTCTTTTTCTTACTGAACAGAAGTGCCTACAAGAAAACTATTACTATTTCTTCAAAGACAAGGGGAACAATCAGATTTTCTTTAGCGAGACAGAGTTTCAAAGTTTTGAGAACGGGGATGCTGGAATATCCGGAGGTTCGTTTGTTTTTTACGCGATATCGCCATACTCACAGGTATTTGCCTATTATCATCGTTACAGTGATAATGTGCCGGATTATATCTGCCGGATCCTATATGGTCAATTAAAAATTGCCGATAATATTGGGGCTAAAAAAGCCTATGGCTTTCTTGAAAATACGGGTACGTTTTATCATGGTTCTTTTGATAGTACCAATCCTAAACTACCTACACAGCTCAGTTCATTTTTAGTCTCATTAGAAGCTGCCGGGGTTAAAAATATAGCTATCGATAAGGATAAGAACCAACTTGTTTTCACATACAACGATAATAAGAAAAGTACGATAGAAATGACCAAACCTAAATAGGTCATCATTGTATTTCAATATTCTTTAGATGGATAAAAAAGGCTACATATCAAGGATTCGTGAGGAATTGCACAATGGTCGTAAGCACTCTAAAACCACAATTGAAAGCATTGCTAAAGGCTTCGGTATTACCAATAAGAACTTGGTTAAGGAATTTACCGAACTGGCAATAGTCCTGAATGCACGAGAGATAGCACACGACAGCTCATTGACTACCTACGAGAAGTACCTTGATATTGTAGCCCTTTATCAATCACAGGTCAATCTATCCATGCGCACAAGCATGAGCGTACTCATGCAGCAGTATTCGACTCCTGCACCCATATCGTTTTTAGCATCGAGTTACATTCTAAGCGCAAATACTATTCCTTTATACCTTGAGCCATCGGCAGGGAATGGACTTCTGACAATCGCTCTACCTTATCATTTTACTCATGTCAACGAACTAGACGATGTACGGCTCGAAAACTTGAAAGATCAACCTTTTGCAAAGGTTAGCTCTTGGGATGCTTTGAAACCGCCAGCAGCTTATGACCGAAAGTTTGACGGAGTGATTACAAACCCACCTTTTGGTTCACTTTCTGAACCCATTCTGTTTGGTAAATTCAAGATAAAACGCCTGGAGCATGCAATGGCTCTAAATGCCTTACGTTGCATGAAAGACAATGGCAAGGCAGTCATTATCATCGGTGGCCATACCACATGGGATAAACATGGTCGAGTCACCGCAGGAACGAACCGCATCTTCCTTAATTACCTCTATCATTTTTACAAGGTTGAAGACATCATACCTATTAACGGCAAAAAGCTTTACTCCAGGCAAGGAACATCAATTAATACCCGATTGGTTTTAATTGGTGGTGCAAAGTCAGTACCCGAAGGTGCAGCTCCACTAAAGAATAATCTTCATAGTTCTGTAGTATCAACGCATGAGGAGCTTTGGGACAGGGTATGGTTAGAGCCTGAGCACAAAAGCGGCGAAACTCAAACAAAAAACCTTCTAAAGCTAATAGCTAAAGCCATTCAAATCAAACAAAAGCAACTCTCCAAATGAAATCAGATATTAAATTCAGTAAAAGCAGCATAACAGTCAAGTTCAGTCAAAATCCAAAGGAACATATTGTCTCCCGGCTAATCGAATTGGGTTTTTCTACCAAGGATAACAAAAGTTTTATCCGCAGTCAAAAACTAGCTCAAAACGAACATGAATACCTACAAGGCATGTTGGGAGTTCAAGGTTTGGGAATGGCATACATACCTGCAGCCGAAAAAGGATTTATCCTGGATACAACGGTTCCTGATTCGATGGGACATGAAATGCATATCGCTATACGTAAAATCAAGAAAAGCATAGGGATGCCACTGTTTGATTATGTAGCTGAAAAGCTGGATTACCAAAATGAAAATTTGGTGAAAGCTCTTTCGTGCGAACAGATTGATGCAGTTTCTCTGGCAATCTACAATATCGAAAAGCGCAAGCAGGGAATTATTGTTGGTGATCAAACAGGGATTGGAAAAGGACGAACAGCAGCTGCATTGATTCGTTATGGAGTAAAAAGTGGTTTACAACCCATCTTCCTATCCGAAAAGCCAAATCTATTTACTGACTTGTATCGTGATTTATCCGATATAGGCAGTTCTGCTCTGGTTCCCTTTATCGTAAATACCAAAGAGAGCAAAACCAACATCAAGGACAAGAGCGGTGAAATTGTTTATACGGCTCCAGAGAAGTCAACTCAGGAAAGCATTATCAAAAGCAAAAAAGTGCCGAATAATTACAACTTTGTTTGTGCCACCTATTCACAATTTAATCAGCCCAAGAAACCTGCAAAACAGCAACTTCTATTATCAGCAGCAGGCAAGAATATCATTATCATGGATGAAGCACATAATGCTTCCGGAAGTTCCAATACAGGTGAATTTATGCAAGATGTACTACGTCAAACTAAGGGCGTGTGTTTCCTATCGGCAACTTTTGCCAAGCGACCTGATAACATGCCCATCTATGCGCAAAAGACATCCATGAGCGATGCCAATATGCCCAAAGAAGATTTGGTGGAAGCCATCTCAAATGGTGGTGTGGCACTACAGGAAGTGTTGGCAGCACAACTGGTTTCTGAAGGGCAAATGATAAGGCGTGAACGCTCATTTGAAGGTGTGGAAGTCAACTACATCGAACTAAAAGAAAAAGCCAAACAGCAAGCTGACATAGCCGATAAGGTTACTTCCATCATACGTGATATTATTGGGTTCCAGGAAAAATACATTACTAAGCAAGTTAAAGAGCTTGATAAGATTGCAGCAGCCGAAAGTAAGGAAGTTGAAACCCGAAAGGGAACAGAGAAAGCAGGGGTTGACAATATTCCTTATTTCTCCAAGGTATTCAATGTTATCAACCAGCTTCTTTTTAGCTTAAATGCTGCCGATGTGGCTGACCATGCTATTCAACGATTAAAAGAAGGAAAGAAACCCATCATTGCCTTTGCTTCCACAATGGGAAGTTTCCTGGAGGGAATGGCCAAACCGGATGATATCATAAACGGTGATTTCTCAACAGTACTGGAAAAAGGATTGGATTCAGTTCTTCGCTATACTGAAAAGGATATTGATGGAGAAAGTCAAGGTAAAACCTTTAATATTTCTGACTTATCGGAGGATGCACAGTATGCCTATCGGGATATTGTCAAGCGTATTGAACAAGCTTCTACCGGAATTACTATCAGTCCACTTGATTTAATCATTCAGAAAATAAAAGAAGCTGGCTATACGGTTGGTGAAGTAACCGGACGTAAGCTCTGTGTTCAATACAATTCAACCAAAACTCAAAATACAACCGCTTTAGTTTTAAAGCGGAAAAAGGAAAATACATCCGATTTATTTCGTCAGTTCAATGATAATGAAATTGACTGCCTACTCATTAATCAGAGTGGTTCTACCGGAGCTTCGGCACATGCCATTATCACTGATAAAGTGCCTGCGAAAGAGGTGAAGCAGCGTGTGATGGTGATACTTCAACCAGAACTGAATATCAACACCGAGATTCAAAAGCGTGGACGTATCAATCGCACAGGACAGATAATGAAACCGATTTACGATTACATTATTTCGTCCATCCCGGCACAAAAGCGGTTTATGATGATGCTTAAAAAGAAGCTGAAATCATTGGATGCCAATACCACCTCCAACCAAAAGAGTAGCAAGTCACAATTAGAATCGGATGACTTTTTGAATAAGTATGGTGATAAGGTGGTTCGTCAATACATGATGGAAAATCCAGAGTTAAACAAAGCCCTGGATAATCCTTTAAAATTTGAGGGTAAAGAAAGCGATGAAACACCATCCGAAGGCGATGCATCTAAAGTAAGCGGACGTGTAGCTGTATTATCGGTTAAGCAGCAGGAGAAATTCTACCAAGAGGTGATTGAGCGTTACAACGATTACATCGAATACCTCAAACAAGCGGATGAATATGACCTGGAGGTTGAAATACTGGACTTAAAAGCCGTATCACTTGAGAAAAGCGTGGTCATCGCAGGTAAAGGTGGGCGTTCTGTTTTTGGGAATGATACCTTTTTGGAAAAGTGTGAGTGTAACGTCCTGAAGAAACCATATGGCAAACCAGAACTGGAGAAGCTGATAAAAAAGCACCTGAATGGTAAGCTCCCGGACAGCATCAAGCAAGAAACTATTGCAGCGCATGAGAAACATGTACAATATAAACTGAATGCTGATTTACAAGAACTAGAAACCAAGTACAAGGGTTTATTAGATGGTATCACCGATGAGAAGGGTTATCAAAAGATTCCGGTCTTTGATAAGCAGGAACGCATGCAGTATATCAGCGAGCGTGAAGATGAGATTATTGAAGCCAAAGGTTTGGATGAAAACAGGATTAAAACCCAAAGTCAAAACCGAAAAAACTACCTGAATAACTTCTTCAAGTTCTTTAAAATTGGACATGGCTACCATTATCCTGCATTGAGCTTCGAAACTGATAGCAGCGATAATGCCTATTGTATATTCCTTGGATTTGATATTAATACCAAGCGCAAGAATCCTTATGCACCATCGGCAGTAAAGCTACGTTTTGCCATTGCTGATAGTCGCAAATACATTGTACTTGCTTCATCGGGAGACACAGCAAAAGAAATTGAACGTATCCAGGCTCGTAGCTTTCAGTTATTCACTCCTCAAAAAGAAAGTCTGATTGATAAGTGGGATGAAGCTATTAAGGCCTTTACCCTGGATAGACAAATCCGCTACATCGTTACCGGAAATATTCTGCAAGGCGCTGCCGATTTTTCAGGAAAGCTAGTCAGCTTCACCACCAAAGGCAAAGGTGTTAAAAAGGGGATTTTGATGAGTGAGGCATGGTCGCCAGATAACAACGACAATAATGCCAATAGTTATGTAGTTGCGCCAATTACAAAACTACAAAAGCACATCATGAGCTTACGTAATGGAGCTACCATTAGCACCGAAAACAAAATAACCATAGCCAGGCATTTTGACGATACTTTCAAAATCATCATGCCCAAAACCAAGAGCCATATTACTATTTACACCGACAAAGAGGTTGTGAAGCTTCTGGTCAATAACCGGGATGGTTTTGAGATGGTATCGGGCAATATGAGAGCTTCGGTGACCACCGATAAAATGTCTAAGCTGATTAATCTTCTTGGTGAACGTTTTAGCCTATCAGTAAAGGTTCCTAGAAATTACTTTGAACAGTACCTGGAGAAAAGTCCAAAACAAACTGACACTACAGATAGCCTGACCAAAGAAGCGATGGAGATGTTTGAACAGGATAAAAAACAATTCCCTCAAAAGTTAGCCAAACAAAAACAGGCAGTCACAAAAGGCAAGACCATCAATATTTCCCAGGGTAAGAAACTAAAACTGGTAAAGCTCCGGGCAAAAGCCATCCTGATAAAACAGAAACAACTTAAAGCTGTGGCAGGTCTGTAAGCCCTTGCGAAGGGCAGCGAATAATCATAAACAGGTTACTAAAACATAATATCACATAGCATGAAACTTACAGTTAAGAATTATAAGGAAGCTACCAAGAATATAGATTTCAAAAAACTACCAGAAGCAGCTCGTGAAGCACATAAGGAATTTGATTCTTTTGCTGATTTCTACAATGAGGATAAGGATATTAAAGAAATGCTGGACAATCATTTTAAGATTGTGGAACCATTCCTCAACCAAAGTCACAAACGCTTTAAGGAATTGCCAGATAGACATCCTTTAAATATCCTGGATAAGGAATCAGGTCAGTATAAAGAAGCTTTAAAAGAGTATCGTGGAAGTAAGAAAAAGAAGACTTCTTCGTCACAAAAATCGACAAAATTTGTGACGAGAAAGGATGATGCATCCAAGAAGACTTCAACAAAGAAAACAGCAGCTTCTAAACAGGCACAACGCAAGCCTATCGAGGTTGATTTAATGCCATTGGAAATAAAGGTTATTAAACGTTATCTCAACTTTCATAACAAAAGGGTAAGTGAACGTCAGGTATCATTGCTGTATAAAGTAATTCAAAAGGCAGCAACTGAAAAGACCATCCGTAAGACAAGCAAGTATGCAGCCGAAATTAAGAGTATTGGCAATGATCTAATAAAGACCTACAAGGAAATGAACGGTACTTGTAAATTTGATGTTCCTAATTCATTGTATTCAAAACTGAAAGATATTGTTGATGATTATGGAGTAACTCCGGCAGTTGCCCTGATTAAACGTTTTATCAACCTTTATGGGAATATCACCAAAGCAAAAGCCCAACGACTATTGACTACTGTTACCAATTCATTAAAAAATGGTAAGGTCAAGAAGTCTGAAAAGGAGTTTGAACAAGTTAAGAATGTTCAAAAGCATTTGCATGCTTATCTGGAGAGCGACAAACTGCTTGTTACCAATGTTCAGTTAAAAGGCTTGAAAGGACTTGCCGGATTGGGAAAGTAAACGCCACTACTAAGAAGCCAAAAATTAGTAGTGGCATAAAAACGCCAAAGGTACATATATCAAGCAATACCGTAAGCCATGTAGTTAAATCCAATCAAGTAGTATCAGCTGATCAACTGGCCAAAATGAAATTTTCAACTTTATCCATTGGTGGAAAGTTCGGCAAACTACTTGGTCAACCATACAAACCATTTTACTTGATGATTTATGGTCAGCGCTTTCATGGGAAGAGTTCAGTAGCCATGCTGTTGGCTGATGTGTTGGCAGCAAAAAAACTAAAGGTGCTTTACGTTTCAAATGAGGAGGGCGTTAAAGGTTCGCTGCAAGAAAAGCTATTACGACTAAAAATCAAAAGTCCGATTCACTTTGTTGAGGATTACAACCCAAGTCAATTTAAAGGTTATGATGCTGTATTCTTTGACAGTACGCAAACTGTAGGCATGAAACCGGATGAGTTTAAGACATTAAAGAAGCGTTACCCAGGTACTTCGTTTATCCTTGTTTTTAAAGCTAATCGTGATGGCACTTCAAAAGGTGGTAGTGACTGGGAGCATGATGTGGATGCTATTATGCACATAGAGAATCAAAGTGCCACCATGGAGAAAAACCGCTTCCCTAATGGCAGTAATGAAACTATAAAGATATTCTAAAATGGAAGAGATGAATATGAAATTTTATTGGCTAGTGATTGCTGGGTTCAGCTCTTTAATTGTGGGTGTAGTTTCATTTGTAATTCGCAATGCACTTTCAAAAAATGCAACAAAAGAAACGGTAGAAGCTAAAACCGATTTACTCGAGAAAGACATTGCTCATCTCTCAAAAGAACTGGAATCATGCGAAAATAAATTTGTTGTTCTGCATAAACGCATCTCCGATTTACGTGATAGCTCTAAGGAGATTTATGTGAGTAAGGAACTATTTCACCAAACCATTAAGCAGCTTAATGAGAAGCTCGATACCATCCTAAAATTTGTAGAACGATGACAGGCATTGCCTGAGATAATAAAAAATTGAATGAAACTATTTAGAAAACTTGCAAATGCAGGTGCCGCCGAAACCATAAAGGCAGGCACGAAACTTATTGATGAGATATTTACCACACAAGAGGAAAAGCTTCAAGGCAAAATGGAACTTTTTAAAATGGCAGTTGCCGATCGAGACTCTGCTCGAGAAATGTATGCCCAGGATAATTGGCTGCAAAAGACCTTTGCTATATTCTTCCTGCTTGCATGGATTGGGTTGACCACACTAATGTTGAATTACTTTGTTTTTCAAACCATAAAGTTGCAAGATTGGCAAATAGCCTTTGTAAGCAGTATTAATGGCGGTATCTCCACCAAGTTAAGCACCATTATTGACTTCCTTTTTGGAGGTTCAATCAGCGGAGTAAACAATGTAAATCTCAAATCTAAACGCAAAGCATGAAACTTATGCAGAAGAAAACATTTGATGAACTCTTTGATGGAGTAATAAAACACGAAGGCTATTACGCTAATGTAACTGGAGACAGAGGTGGTGAAACCTATATGGGTGTTGCCAGAAACTTGCATCCAAATTGGGACGGTTGGGAATACATTGATGCATATAAAGAGACGTATGGAAAAATCAAGAGGAACTTTAAAATAGATATACCAGAACTGAACCAATTGGTGAAGGATTTCTATAAACATACATTCTATGACCATTACCAAATTGGGAGTATTAAAAATGGCTCGTTACAAGAAATCATATTTGACTGGTGCGTTAATAGTGGACACTGGGGAAGCCGAGGTGTTCAACGAACCTTAAATCAATTCTTCAATGCTGAACTAAAAATGGATGGCATTATCGGGAAGCAAACTCTTAAAATCATTAATGGATGTAATCCAAGAGAGTTGTTTGAGGCCATAAAAGCAGCTCGGATAAGATATTACTATACTATTGCTAAAAAAGGTCAGAATTATAGGTTTTTGAAAGGGTGGTTGAGGAGGATAGGATCGATTAATTATAGAAATTAATCTTTATTCTTATTTAGATTTAATTGTGATTATTTTTTTAATCTTTAATTTTTCCACATTCACCTGCATCAAAGGTAGTTTTATCAAAGGTATGTAACCTTGTAATTGATAGAGTTCTGGAATTAGTGCAATTTTGCTCTAATTCTACCACATAATCTCAGACATGAAAACTAAATTATTTCTTTTATCAGCTCTTATTATTTTTGTATTTATTAATTCCTGTTCAAAAGATGAGGATGGAGGAGCTCCAAATAATGAACCTCCCGTTTATACCAATGGTGAGGGGGTTATTGGGACTAAAGGTGGAACTGTTAAAATTGACGATAGTAGCTCGCCTTTAGATGGAGTAGAATTGCTTATTCCTGAAGGCGCACTCGCATCAGACATAAACATTGAAATATCCGTAGCAGATGATGTTGAATTTCCTTTTGAAACAAATGGTGATGTTATTCGATTTGAGCCGAAAGGGCTAACATTTAATAAACCAGTTGAGCTTAAACTCCCATATACGAGTACAGATACTACCGGGTTGGCTGTTGTACATTACGATGCCTCAATTGATAAGATAACGGAAATGCCAAAGCTGTATGTTGATAGAAGTAGCAAAACAATTACAGCAACAACTACTCATTTTTCAACTTATTTGGTGTTTGATAAAACTAAAAATGTAAGTCTGTTATATGAAATGCTTAATGTTGATGGAACCATTGGCGCTAAAATTAAAATAGCGGGTAATACTACTGATGTTGGAATGAAATACATTCGAACTACCTTATTGCGAAATTTGGCTGATCATGAAACCAATGCTTGGGATTGTCTAAAAAATCCATCTTACAAGGTTTACTCACTTTTTAAAGTTAAACTACGGGGGTATCACTGGTCATCGGTACATTCATATGAGTCTATGGTGAAAGTTGATTTGCAACGCACAGGGGGATCTCAGACGCATTTAGGAGTTCCTTTTACTGCAAATGCACATTTGTCAAATAGCTCCACTCCATTCCAAACAGGAAATTTATCTAACTATGATACTAATTCATCAGATTTAAAAGCGCTTGGTCGGTGGTTTAGTGGTGAACCATTGATTATTAAGTTTGATGATATGACCAATATTGACCCGGATAAAAAATACTTCATTAGTTTAGAATGGGCTTTGGCAAGCGAAGTAGATGGTTGGACAAACAGAAATTATACGCCCATATTTGAATTCAACTCAATTGATGGGCGGATGAAGTTGTCAGAAATGGAAGATTATTCCAACGATGCCAACAACAATAACATCGACGATGATTTTGAGGTGTGGAACGAACCAGTAGCCGAATTCAGAGTAAGTACAACCTTAATCGACAAAGGTCAATCAGTAACGTTTACCGATTATAGTACAGAAGAGCCAATGGAGTGGTTATGGAATTTTGGAGATGGTAGCACTAGCACAGATAAGAATCCGACACACACATACAATAAAGCAGGCGTTTATACTGTGTCGCTAACGGTTACTAACGATGCAGGTTCCGACACCGAAACCAAAACCAACCTTATTACTGTTAACGAAACAGGTTCAGCTCCGGTAGCAGCCTTCTCAGTCAATAAAACTAGCATTACCGAAGGTGAAGCAATAATTTTTACTGACCAAAGCGCTAACGAACCCACTTCCTGGTCTTGGAACTTTGGTGATGGCGGCACTAGTTCTTCTCAAGATAAATCACACACCTACAATGCGGCTGGAACATACACCGTTACCCTTACGGCAACAAATGCACTGGGCTCAGACACTGAAACCAAAACCGATTACATTACAGTTAGCAGCAATATTTCTATACCTGAAGTTTCATCAGGTACGGTAAGTAACAAAACAAGTAATAGTGCAAGCACCGTTGGAGTTGTTGCAAATGATGGCGGAGAAACACCTTCAGCTGTAGGTTTTGTGTGGAATACTGCAGGCAATCCAACTTTAAGTAATAAGACTGGCTACTCAACAGAGAATTACGATGAAAACAATGGGGAGTTCTCAGGTGCTTTGACTAACCTAGCTGCCAATACCACCTATTACGTACGGGCTTATGCAAGCAATAGTGCAGGTACTGGATATGGTGCTGTACATTCTTTTGCAACATTGCCTGCCGAGGCCTCTTCCTTACCAGATGTGTCAACAGGAGGCCAGGTTAAAAAAATTACAACAAGTAGTGCCGAAATTACCAGTGTGGTACACGATGACGGAGGCGGAGCTTTAAGCGCACGTGGCATTGTTTGGAGTAGCAGTATTGAAGCTTGTGAGCTATCTGATGCAGATGGTAACACCAATGATGGAACAGCAACGGGCTCATACTTAAGTCAATTATCTGGACTTTTGCCAAATACTACTTATTATGTAAGAGGGTATGCAACTAATAGCATAGGCACGGCCTATGGCTCACCTGTTATTTTTAATACTCTTGATGATATGAGCTTTTACATAACCGTAGCCTCGCCAAATGGAGGTGAGAACTGGGAAAAAGGCTCAACTCAAACTATATCTTGGGACAGTAATGTAACAGGTAATGTTCGTATTGAACTATGGCGAGGAACAATCTTAGAAACCAATATTGCTGCATCTATTGCCAATACGGGATCATATACCTGGAACATGACTACAGGCTACCAGGAACAAGACGATTATAAAGTGAAAATTGTAAGCGTGGATGATGAATCGGTATTTGATGAAAGTGATGCAACTTTTACCATAAGTGAAGAAACTCCTAATTATGAAACAGGAACAGTAACAGATATAGAGGGCAATAACTACAAAACAGTTAAGATTGGTACACAATGGTGGATGGCCGAAAACCTGAAAGTTACCAAATATAGTGATGGCACAACTATTCCTCATATTACAGATAATACTACTTGGGCAAGTTTAGGCGATAATAATACTGATAAAGCCTTCTGCTTTTATAATAACGATAAAAGCTTGGGATATGGGGCTTTATATACCTTTGCTGCAGCTGTAAATGGTACTCCTCATAATGGATCTAACCATGTGCAAGGTGTGTGCCCAACAGGTTGGCATTTGCCGAGTTCCGGAGAATGGGGTATTTTAGAAAATTATCTGATAATCAATGGTTATAATTACAATGGAATTAGAAGATACAATAATTTAGGTAAATCATTGGCTTCCAAGATTGGTTGGTTAGATAGTCCGTCCATTGGAGATGTAGGTAATGATCAAAGCACTAATAATAAAACTGGCTTTACTGCCCTACCAAGTGGCTCGCGCGACAGTAGAAATGGTTCTTTTAGCCCTCAACAAAGCAATGGTTCATGGTGGAGCAGCAAGCAACGTTATTACGGAGGTTTATCTTATAGTAGCTCACCATTATACCTAATTTACAATGATATGTCTGAAGGTAGAGCAGTACGTTGTATCAAGGATTAGAGCTATTTTACTATTAAACAATTTGTCCATTACCGCGAAGCGGACGATTTTTGCGAAAAACGCGAGTATAGCCGCACCTGTTCAAGCTTTAGCGAGTGATGACACAAAATCATTGAAGTAATTTTGAAATTTGAAAGAGATAATGTTTATCCGGGGTGCGATTATTTAAATCTAGCAAATAGTAGTACCCCGAATAAAAACAAACATGTATGAGAAACTTTTTATTTCTTTTGTTTATAATTCTCTTACCATTAGCTAATAATGTTAGCTCTCAAACCTATAAGCTTAAACTTTTTGTCCATCACCAAGCAAATACCCCAATAATACTTGGTTCAATACAAGGAGACAAATTCACCTTTATTGATAGCTCCTATGCCTCAGATGGCCATAGAAAATTTCAATTGTCAAATAATCATCTTTCTGGTGTTTACCGTGTTATCTTAGGTCAAACCATTATGGCTAAAGTATTGAATGAACCTCCCCAACAACTAGATTTTATATTTAATGGAGAAGACATTGAAATAGAAACAGATTTCAAGGCTCCACTGGATAGTGCGAAGGTTATCCGGTCGGTTGAAAATCAGGTGTGGTTTGATTTTTTGAGAAAAGAAAAGCTGTACCAAAAGCAGGTTAAAGAATTGGAGATGCAGATTAACCATTTTCAAGAAAATAATGATGTCTATTATACTTTAGCTAAGCAAAGTGCTATTATCAATAGGTATAACAATTTGCAAAAAGAAAGAAGCAAGTTGATTTTACCAATTATACAAGAGTATCCATTTTTATATGCAAGCCAACTCATCAAAATAAAAAGCGAACCCTTTTTAGATGGGAACCTAAGTGAGTCGGAACGAAAAGAAACAATAAGAAAGCATTATTTTGATGATGTAACTTTTTCAGATGAGCCATTGATGAACTCATCGATCTACACCGATAAGGTGTTTAGCTACTTTATGCTATATGCGCAGAAGGAATTATCAAAAGTAGAACAGGAGGCAGAGTTTAAGAAAGCCATTGATGTGATTCTGGATAAAACCATGGCTAATCCTAATGTTTCTGCCTTTATTGTTGATTATCTAATGCGTGGTTTTGAGAAGTTGGGATTAGATAATCTACAAGCCTATATCTCAGAAAACTTTATGGTTCCTCATGGTTGTTCTGGTGATCAGAATACGCTTAAAAGACGTTTAGAATCTCAAAAAATGACAATTGGTACTCAAGCTCCTGATTTTAATCTGTCGGAAATTGATGGGGGATTGGTTAATCTTTATCATACTAATAGCAAATACAAACTAGTGTTGTTTTGGGAAACTACTTGCCCAATGTGCAAAGACATCCTTCCCCAATTAAGAAGCTGGTATTTTGGAAAAAGTATTGATTTGGAAATATTTGCCATTTCTATTGATAAAGATAAGGCTGCATGGCAGGAATTTGTTGTAAACTCCAATTACCCCTGGTTTAATTTAAATGAACCTTATAAGTGGGATGGTGAAGTTGCAACAGCTTATAATTTGTATGCTACGCCTACTATGTTTCTTTTAGATGAAGAAAACAAGATTTTGGCAAAGCCAATTGATTTTGGTGGGTTTTTGGAGGCAGTGTCATCGCTTTAAAAAATTAGATGTCATCTAATTTTTCTGCATTATTGAGTTCAGAATTTACTTTATCTTCATAAATAATAGATACTACACCTCTCATATAATTTGACTTCTCGATTTCAATTATAATTACACCTTCTTTAGTTGTAAAAGCAGTATGGTAATTACATCTATCTTCATATAATGCAATCATTTCATTACCAGAATATCCTTCAAAACTCTCATTGCTTTTACCCTTACCATACTTATTTTGATAAAGTTCTTTGACCGCAAAATATTCATCCCTTAGGGATGCCCAAGTTTCATTTTCTGGTAAAACAGCTGCTACCCTCCATACGGTATTGGAATTTGCTACACCGATAACGCCAACATAACAGTTTTGATTTAAGAATTTACCTTGCAACATTACAGCACCATCCTCTCTTCCTATTTCTTTAAATCCTTTCTCTTCGAGTTTCTCTACAAAATCTTCAACTGAATTATTTAGTGAAACACCTTTAAAAGACATTCGTTCCTGACTGAATAATGATGAACTAAGTAAAATTGATACGAATATAAATGCAAGTATTTTTTTCATGCTTTATCTAATTTTAAGTATTGTAATCAAAAAATATGCCATGAGTAGAAACTAATAAATTAGTGGTGTTTAAAAAGTTTTAAATCAATTCTTTGATTATTACCTAAAATAGGAAGGAACCATCGATAAGCAGGCTATCATGGTCATTAACTCAACAGATCATTAATAGAACACTATTGCTCAAATAGGTCAAAACCATACGTTTGAAGGAGCGAGGTGAGACTTATTGCTAGATCAAACTATGCATAGTAATAACTATTTATGTAGAATTAGATACTCGATAATCGTTTAGTCAAAGAAATACTAAAATAATCCGTTTACTTTAGTTATATATTTGTTTTGTAGCATATTATGAGCTATTTTGTAATGTGTGAAAAATTAGTTCCAAATGAATAACCATATCGCAAATATTGATTTTCTGTCTCAAAAGCTATCACTAGACGAAATTGCTGAATTAATTCCTGGGTGGCTTCATGTTAATAATATCATAGATTTTGGTTTGTTGTATATGAGCCCTAGAATGGAATCTGATTGTAAAATCTCATTTAATGAAGTGAAGGAGTTGGAATTCAATTACATGCAGGATTTTGTTCATCCAGAAACTCTTGAAAGGGCAGTTCCTCAGTTACTTGAGTTAGTTGAATCAGGTGATAGCAATAGAACACTAAGTTTTTACCAATACATTAAGTTGCCGGAGAAGGAATATGAATGGTATCATACCAGCAGCAAATTATTTAATAAAGAATCTGTTATTTCAATTTCTATCCCACTATCAGTACTTCAAGACTTTGATCAACATATCGTTGAAATCTTAAATGAAAATATATTTCTAAAGATAAATCTTGAAAAGTATAAATCTTTATCGAATAGAGAAAAGGAAATTATTAAGCTATTAATTCAAGGGACATCAAATACTCAGATTGCAGAATCAATAAATATTTCTGAATTTACTGTAAAAACACATAGGAGGAATATATACAGGAAGTTAAATATATGCAACGTATGTGATTTGGTTCGATTCGCTCAGATGTATAATATTAAATAATAGTAGCAGTATTACCCAAAAATACTCCAATCGGAGTATTGAAATAAAATATCGATTGAGCGTTATTTGTGATAGATCACAAATGAACACAATAATTTTATCGATATGAATTTCTTCAAACGTATATTTCTGAAATGTAACTTACTCACTGTTTTGATTATTGTTCAACTTACAGCAGTTGCTCAAGATATCAATATTAATTTCTCTGCTCAGGGAGATGCTACAACAATAGATGAAATCATCGCAACCAATTTAACAAGCAATGAGTCAATAACTATTCCTGGGGACGCAACATTAGTGCTTCGTTCCACCGCAACTGCTATCGAAAAGTTAAGATTGAACGATGCTCTAACAATTGCACCTAATCCCTGTAATACCGTTACCAATTTATATTATTCTAGCGAAGGCCTTCAGGATATTACCATACAGCTAGTATCCTTGACAGGCATTGTTGTTGCTCAAGCTTCACAAACTCTAGAAAGGGGCACTCATCATTTTCAATTGTCAGCCCAAACTCCTGGCATGTATGTAATCAATTTGTTTACTACTAATGGTTCTTGTAGTACAAAATTAATTCAGCAGAAAAATGGTACAGTTAACATCAAATATTTGGGAACAGAAGTAACACAAGATAAAACACTTAAAACCACAACAGCTGATTATGTATTGAACTTTACGCCTAGCGACATAATCTCCTATGCTATCAAAAGTGGTGAATACACCAGCATTGTTAACGAAATACCTGGTGTGTCAAAAAACATAAGCGCTGAGTTATATGCCTGTAAAGATGGTGATAACAATACCTACCCCATTGTTAAAATAGGAGAGCAAATTTGGATGGCAGAGAATCTAAAAACAACAGCATACTCAAATGGTACTTCTATACCTCATGTTACCGATAATACTGAATGGGCTAATCTGGGGGATAATAATACCGACAAAGCCTACTGCTTTTACAACAATGATGAAAACCTTGGCTATGGAGCCTTATATACTTATGCAGCAGCCGTAAATGGAACACCACATGATGGGACTAATGATGTGCAAGGTGTCTGTCCCATTGGTTGGCATGTGCCGAGTGATGAAGAGTGGACGGACCTGGAAAACTATTTAATAGCCAATGGTTATAATTATGATGGAACTACAGAAAGCAATAAAGTTGGTAAATCTTTAGCTTCTTCATATGGTTGGAAACCCAGTAGCGGTACAGGGGATGTAGGTAATCTTCAAAATACTAATAACAGCACCGGCTTCACTGCTTTACCAAGCGGATACCGCTACTTCAGTAATGGTACGTTCTACTACTCAGGTAGCAGTAGTCGTTGGTTTAGTAGCTCAGAATATAATTCTAGTGAGGCAAACCTCCGTGGTATTGGGAAGTCAGTTGAATATTTGTACTACGAATACTATAGTAAGTCAATTGGATTATCGGTTAGGTGCATTATGGATAACACCACTGCAAACCTTCTTCCAGTTGCAAATTTCACAATTGAAAAAGCTATTATATCAATAAATGATGTTATTAATTTTACAGACCAATCAACTAATTCCCCAACAAGTTGGAACTGGGACTTTGGCGATGGCAATACTAGTACTCAGCAAAACCCAACACATGCATATACAGCAACTGGAAAATATACAGTCACACTTACAGTAGCTAATGAAAATGGATCCGATACTGAAACAAAAACGGATTATATAAATGTTGACAATGGCAGAAAACATGGTGCTTTTGCTATTACTGAACTAACCTATACTGATGCATCTGACTGGACTCAAATTGTTCATACTATTTTTGGAAATGAATACCGGGTATTGGATTGGAGCGACTTAGTAAACTATCATTCAAACGGTGGAGATTTATTAGAACTATTAGATGGATTAGGATTAACGGAATATGGGAATGGAGGTTCTGTTACATTAAATGGAGACCCTACTTATTCTGACACTAGATTTTATTTTATTTCACGGCACGAGCATAACTTACCGTCCAACTATTTAGCACATGAAAATATTGATAATTACTTGGTGAGTTTAGGCTCATGGTCTGGAACCCGGAAAATATTGGCTATAAATGAAAGCTTATTGGACAATACTGAAACCGGCACTGTAACAGATATTGATGGCAACGAATACAAAACTGTTAAAATAGGTAATCAATGGTGGATGGCGGAAAATCTTAAAACTACCAAATATGCTGATGGAACTTCCATACCGCACATAACTGATGATACTGAGTGGGCTAATTTGGGTAATAATAGTACTGACAAAGCCTACTGTTTTTATAATAATGACGAAAGCTTGGGTTACGGTGCTTTATATACCTGGGCAGCAGCAATGAATGGTGCAATTAGTAGTAACTCTAATCCAAGTGATGTTCAGGGAGCATGTCCGCAAGGATGGCACTTGCCAAGTGATACAGAATGGGCTGAATTAAAAACTTATATTACAAATGACGGGCATTCGGGAACAGAGGGAACCGCATTGAAATCAACAAGTGGTTGGAATAATAACGGTAATGGGACCGATGATTATGGATTTGCTGCTCTTCCTGGGGGCCAAAGACCTTTTAGCTTAGTAGGAGGGTATGGTCATTGGTGGAGTAGTAGAGAAAACGATAACTCAGCTGCTATTATACGATATATACCATATCATAATCCTTATATCGCCAGAACAGCAGATAGTAAATCAATTGGTTTTAGTATCCGCTGTGTTAAAGATAATAACACAGGTATTATACCTGAAGCTGATTTTGTCGCTAATAATACAGTTGCATCAATAGGTGATGTTGTAAGTTTTACAGATCAATCATCTAACAGTCCTACAAGTTGGAGCTGGAATTTCGGGGATGGTAATTCTAGTAGTGAACAGAATCCTAGTCATTTATATTCTTCAGCGGGGATTTATACAGTTTTATTAACAGTCACAAATGAAGCAGGTATTGATACTGAAATAAAAACAGATTACATAACAATTTCTGAGGATACTGAAACAGGTACAGTAACAGATATAGATGGTAATATTTACAATACAGTAAAAATAGGTGATCAGGTTTGGATGGTTGAGAATCTTAAAACCACCAAATATGCCAATGGCACCTCTATTCCTCATATAAGCGATAATACAGCATGGGCTAATCTTGGCGATAATAATACCGATAAAGCCTATTGCTTCTATAATAATGATGAGAGTTTGGGCTATGGTGCATTATATACGTATGCGGCAGCGGTAAATGGAACACCTCATGATGGCACAAATAATGTGCAGGGTGTTTGCCCTAGTGGTTGGCATCTGCCCAGCGACGCTGAGTGGACTCAATTGGAGAATTATTTAATAGCCAATGGGTATAATTATGATGGAACAACTATTGATAATAAAATTGGAAAATCATTAGCTTCTAAATCTGGTTGGGAAAGCAGCAGTAATGTTGGGGATATTGGCAATAACCCAAGCACAAATAACAGCACCGGGTTTACTGCCCTTCCGGGTGGCTACCGTTACTACTACGATGGCTCGTTCAGCTATGCGGGCAGCCTCGGTGCCTGGTGGAGTAGTACGGAGAACCGTAGTAGCACCGCCTACTACCGGATCCTGCACTACAGCTACCCTGACCTGTACCGCAGCAGCTACTACAATAAGTCGCCCGGCTTCTCTGTGCGTTGCGTTAAAGACTAAACACTAGTCTTTCTATTAGTCTATATACTAATGTTTTACAATATGATGAAAACAAGTAGAAAAAATATAACTATTGGACTTTGTATGATTCCATATTTTCTGTTTTTAGCTTATCGTTTAGCCTATAACAGCAACTATCTATATATGGATTGGGAAATTGATAACATTGTATTATATTTTGAAATTCTTATTACGATTTTGATATGCATATATCTCCTTAAGGAAAAATTTTTGAGCAAAATTGTATATTCTATTTATGTAATATTTATTGTAACAAGTAATTCCCTTGTATTTTTATCCCCAGAAATTTACGGTAAAACATACATAGTAATAATTGCAAATATTTCCTTGATAGTAAGTTTATATTTAGTTTTCTTTTATGGCTACAATATAATGCAGTTCAAAAATTTAATTAAGCCCTTATACAAAAAAAAGGATTACGGATTTAAATACACTGAGCAGGTGGAAGCAGATGTGATACATAGGCATATTGTTGCATCAAAACTTTTTATGGCAGCTACAGTTATCATTATAGTAAATACATTAATTGTAAGCTTGTTCCACTCTCAAACATTTAATCAAATAATCTGGCATTCACATATACATTTTATCTCGCATTTTAGAATGTTGATCTTTGGACAAATCAATGTAGGAATTCAGCTCCATAACTTGAAAGGTGTATTTATAATAATAGCATTTGCAATTACTTCTACTTTAGTAATAAAATTAATTTATAAAAATATCAGATACTCCAATGTGATATTTATGATTTATTACATAATTCATTTAAGCTTTTTACTTAAGATAGCTCACAGCCTACCTAATTTAAAAATATACATTATTCCTAATTATTCATACCACCATTTTTCATGGTTTGACAACTTAGGTGTTTTTTCAATTTATTTATACTTAATTGCCGAACTCATTTTGTTTATAACTTTTATATTGCTAGTTAAGAAAAAGTATAAACGATATAGTTCAAGTACTAATTATCAAATTAATGCAAACGAAGAATCAACTCAGATAAATACAAGACTTCATAAGAAATATTCAAACCTCTAAATTGTAAACCAATGAAAATAGCTAATAAAGTTGTAAATGTCCCTCTCAGTGGTGGGTTATTAGGAACCATTGGCAGTTCGCCAAAATCGAGATTGTCAATCGAGATTGAAGCTGCTAATAAACATGGGTGGAATGTAAAACAAGTTCTTCCTGCATCAAGTGGGAGTTTATTATATAGTTTATTGAGAATAATATTGCTAGTTATCACATTGTTTCTATACACTATTGAACCTGGTTATTATTTAATTCTTGAAAAAGATATAACGCATAATTCTTAATCAGAATCGGCTGTTAGAAGTTAGAATATAATAATAAATTGGCTTTTTCACGGATTTTGTTATAACCTAAGAAATCCATATACTTATTGAGGATAGTCAGTTTTAGCCTATTTTACATTTTGAATACAAATTAACGAATTATAAAGACATTTAAAGTTATTTGGGGAGTGACTACATGTGAAATGTGAAAAGTTGCTCCCCGAATAAATCGTAATAACATGAAATACCATATAATCCTTTTTTTGCTAATACTATTATTTCATACCAGTTATTTGTCATCCCAAACCTGTCATCTAAAACTACATATTCACAACCAGTCAAATTTCCCCATTGTTTTAGGCTCTATTAATGGAGATCAATTCACTCCAATTGACAGCCTTATCTCAAATGATGGCCATATCAAATTTAAATTATCTGATAATAATACTTTTCTCATTTATCGGGTTGTTATAGGTCAAACTCTCATGGCAAAAGTATTGAATGAACCGCCTCAGCAATTAGATTTTATTTTCAATGGAAAGGATATTGAGATAGAAACTGATTTTAACGCCACTTTGGATAGTGTAAATGTAATAAGCTCGGAAGAAAACCTGGTTTGGTTTGATTTTTTGAAGAAAGAAAAAATATATCAAAAGCAACTAAAAGAGCTGGTGATGCAAATCAACTATTTTCAGAATAAAACTGATGATGTATATTATACCAATAGCAAACAGACTGAAATAATAACCCAATACAATAAACTTCAAAAGGAAAAAGAAGCTTTAATTATATCTATCCAAAAGGAACATCCAAAGCTTTATGCCACAAAATTAATCCGGCTAAAACGTGAACCATTCTTAGATGGAAATACTTCAGAAAAGCAAAGAAGAATAGTGCAGAAAACGCATTTTTTTGATGGTGTTGACTTTTCGGATGAATCTTTAATTAACTCTTCTGCTTATACAGATATAGTTTTTCAATACTTTATGCTCTATGCACAAAAAGGGTTATCCAGAGAAAAGCAGGAAGAAGAATTTAAAAAAGCCATTGATGTGTTTTTGTAAAAACAAGCAACAACCCCGATGTATCAGCTTTTGTGGTGGATTATCTGTTAAGAGGTTTTGAAAGGCTAGGGTTAGATCATTTGCAGACGCATATTTCAGAAAACTATATGGTTCCACCTGGTTGTTCAGGTGAAAATAATACCTTGAAAAGGCGTTTGGCATTTCAACAAATGAAAATTGGCAATCGAGTTTCAGGTTTTAATCTATCAGAAATTAATGGAGGATTAGTTAACCTATACCAAACTAATTGTAAGTACAAACTGATTTTGTTTTGGGAAACTTCTTGTCCAATGTGCAAAGAAATCCTTCCCCAATTAAAAAGCTGGTACTATGGAAAGGATATTGATGTGGAAGTTTTTGCGATTTCAATTGATGAAGATAGGGCTGCATGGCAGGATTTTATATTAAACTATGATTTTCCCTGGATAAATTTAAATGAACCAAATAAATGGGGTGGTAAGGTAACAACAGATTATAATTTGTATGCTACACCTACTATGTTTCTTTTAGATGAAAAAAACAGGATCCTAGCTAAGCCCATTGATTTTACTGGGTTTTTGGAGGCTTTATCAGAGCTCTCTATAGAATAAAAAAAACTCCCGACTGAAATAATTAATCGGGAGATGTTTTAATAAGGTTTATAAGATTATTCTTAAATCAAGCCAAACTCATCTCAGAACACTTTAACTTCTCTGATAATAACTGCATGTCTGAGCTTATCTTCTCATTAGTAATACGAGCGTAAATCTGTGTTGTTTTAATATTGGTATGACCAAGCATTTTGCTTACCGATTCGATTGGTACACCCTTTGAAAGTGTTACGGTGGTGGCAAAAGTATGCCGTGCCAGGTGAAAGGTCAGGTTTTTAGTTATCTCACAAATATCAGCTATTTCTTTCAGGTACGCATTCGTTTTTTGATTCGTTGGAATTGGTAAAAGAACACCGTTTGGAAGACCTTTGTATTTATCTAAGATTAACTGGGCTATATCCAGTAATGGCACTACAGTTTTGATAGAGGTTTTTTGTCGTTTGGTGTTTATCCATAAATTACCGTCAAAACCTTTAGTTATGTGCTCCTGTCTAAGGTTTTTGATATCGATATATGCCAAGCCAGTGTAACAAGAGAAGATAAAAATATCACGTATGCGTTCCAGTCGTTCACTACTGAAACTTTTTTGCATGATGCGTTTCAGTTCGTCATCATTTAGGTAGCCTCTATCAACTTTCTTTATAGTAATCCTGTAATTGGCAAATGGATCAGTTTGTATCCATCCGTTCTTTTGAGCTATAAGGATAATGCTTTTAAATTTTTGAATGAATTTAGCCGTTGTATTTGCATTACAACGGCACTGCACGTTTAAGTACGTTTCAAATCCAACAATAAAGGAGTAATTGATTTCTCTTAGGTCAATATCTGTTCGCTTATATTCTACTTTCAGGTAATTTGATAAATGGCGTTTGCAAACTTCAGCTTTTTGGTATGTAGCCTTAGATTTATTAATGCCAATTTGTTTTTTTAAGCTATCGTTTGATTCTTCAAAAAGTTCCATTAATAAGAATTGCTCCAATCCAATGCCTAAGAAGGTATTCTTAACTTTTTCTGCAGTTATCTGGATATCTATTTTAGTAAGGTCGTTATATACATTATAAAGCGAGTTTTTAATTTCGTCCAATACGGTATTTAAAGTTCTTGCTTCGGCATTTCTTCCTTTGGCCTTATTCAATTCAACACTCCAGTCATCTGGTTTAATAAATTGTTTGGTGTTGAAATGTGTTTTCTTTCCATTAATCGTAATTCTTGCAACAATAGGTGCAGTTCCGTCTTTCTTTTCTGCATTCTTTTTAACGAAAAAAAGAACATTAAATGTGCTTCTCATAAACTTCATTTTTTGATTTGTAAAACTATGTTATTAATCACAAAATGAAATACTTGTAGGGGAGACAATGTTGGACAAAACCTAGACAATTCTGGACAAATCGTAACCTTTTTTTGACTTTTCAAAATAGGTTACGATTTAGTTACGATTTTATGTCGTTTTCAGGCATAATAAGAAAGACAAACTGTACAAAAAAACATAAAAAAAACCTACAACTCGTTGAAGTTGTAGGTTTTGTCATTTTCATGTCTTCTATTGACATACTAATCAGCGGAGAGAGAGGGATTCGAACCCCCGGTACCTCGCGGTACAATGGTTTTCAAGACCACCGCATTCGACCACTCTGCCATCTCTCCAATACTTTAATATCTTGTCCGAAACCCTTGTGGTCGTTAGTGTTTCAGTGTGTATCTCTTTCGATAACGGATGCAAAAGTAGAGTATTTTCTTTAACTGCAAAACATTTTTAAGACAAAAAGTAAACTTTTTTTGAGATGCTTTTCTATGGTTCATAAATACAGTGGTTTATGAAATGAATTTTTTTTGATTTTAGTTTTGGGTAAAAGTTGCCTTATTCGATCTGTTAATTTCGTGTTTATAATTTATTATAATTCTCAATAGAATTATTTCTATTTTTGTTCGACACCTAAAAATTATCATGCTCGTTAAGTTGTGCCAAACCAATTTTAACCAATGACCCATTTTTTTAAAATTTGCTTTTGTAGTGGATGCCTTATTTTATTGTCATCTCAGTTTATATTTGCCCAAATTGAAAAGGCAGAAGTTATTCCTTTGAGCATTAGTGTTCGGGACAGTATTTTATCTGAATTATCAAATGCAGGTAGTGACTCATTGCAGTTAGAGGCGGTATTTAAGCGAATCAGACGCCGTAGACGAACCTTAAAGGATTCTTACAAGGCAGTATTACACACTTATATTAGGCATTGTTCTGATGAGGGATTTGAACGCGGTGAAATGTTGATGTTAGATCGTATGGGAGTTAATGAGCGCTTTGCGGGACGTTTTGATTCGGCTGTGTATTATCATAATCAATCTCTGGTTTTGGCATTACAACAGGGCGATAGTTTGCAGTTGTCGTATAATTACAATAATCTCGGACAAGTTTATCGTCTTCAGGATATGAGTAGTTTGGCAATTGCTAATTTCCATAAAGCTTTGGCCATACAGGAAGCCATTGGAAATACCAAAGGAGCTGCTTATACGCAGAATACGCTAGGGGCTGCATACGTTGTTCAGGAGGATTACCCAAAAGCGTTATATTACTTTAACCAGTCCTTAGAATCTGCCAGTAATGTTGGGGATAAACGAACCATGTCGTATAATTATGGTGCTATTGGGGAGGTTTATTTATTGCAAGATCAGGTAGATTCGGCCATGTACTATTTTAATGAGGCCAAAAATATAAAGCTAGAAATTGGTGACAAGAAAGGCTTAGCTGTAGCGCAGCATTTAATTGGGCAAGCTTGGTATGCTGCTGGCAATATGGAGGAGGCTTCTGCATCTTTTCAAACCGCCTTAAGTTCGCACATAAAGAACAGGAATACAAGATACGCTGCCTTGTGTTACGATTTTATGGGTAAGATCATGTTGGTCGAGAATAAAATGGATAGTGCAGCCTATTATCTAGATAAAGCAAAGGTTATCGCTGAAAAAGTGCATAAGTTTGAATACTTGATGTCAATTAATAAATCATTAATTGAATTATATCAGAAACGTGAGGACTGGCCATTGGCCATTGAAGTGTTAAACGAGAACCAAACCATTCGCGATAGCGTATTTAACTTGAAAAAAAACAAGGCAATTCAAACACTTGAGATCGAATATCAAACCGAAAAACGTCAACATCAAATCGATTTATTGTCTGCCGAAAATGATCTTAAGAATCAAGGTATTCAACTTGGTATTGCTATTATTGTGCTTTTATTGTTGAGTATAGCACTTGGTGTGTATGTTCAATCAGCCAGACGTAAAAGAGGAGTGCTTGAACGTGACAAGCTTAAGCAACAATTATTACGCTCGCAAATGAATCCTCATTTTTTATTCAATGCTTTGGGCAGTATACAAAGTTATATGTACAAAAACGATGTGAAAAATGCAGCACGTTATATGGGTAATTTTGCTGCCCTTACAAGATCTATTTTGAATAACTCAAATGTTGAACAAGTATCGCTTGAAGAGGAATTAAGTACATTGCGTAACTATTTGGAGTTGGAAAAAATGCGAATGCAAAATTCTTTCGATTATAAAATTGAGTTGCCCGATACTTTAGATATAGAGTTTGTGGATGTGCCTCCAATGATGGTTCAGCCTTTTGTAGAGAATGCAATAAAGCACGGCGTAAAGGATATGTCGGAGGGTGGAATGATCAGTATTTCATTTAAGGAAGAAGGAGAGTTGTTACACGTGGTTGTTGTGGATAATGGAATAGGTTTAAAAAAGTCAATAAATGCTGCAAATAAAAGTCACCGCTCAATGGCTACAGCTATTTTTAATCAGCGAATAAAAATAATACAGAAGAATTATCCCAATGTGCCTGCACCCCTTATTCAGGATATTTCAGGGGCAGGTACAAGTGGAACTCAAATCGATATTTTCTTACCAATTATGGAATTGTCAAGTCACGAATAGCTTTCTAATTACGATAAATGATAGCTGTGTAGCATAGAGGATGCCTAATTTAATAGTTTGAACTAATGATGGAAAAGAAGAAGGTTGTAATTATTGATGATGAAGCTAATATAAGGGAGCTGAATCGCCATTTGTTATTGGATAACTTTACTGACGTTGATGTGGTTGGTGAAGCTGATTGCGTGGATGATGCGGTTAAGGTAATAGAGCTGACACAGCCTGATATTGTTCTGTTAGATATTGAAATAAAGGGGGGGACTGGTTTTCATGTGCTTCAGCGGCTTCGACCTTATTCTTTCAAGCTAATATTTATTACAGCGTTTAATCAATTTGCAATTAAGGCCATCAAGTTCAGTGCACTCGATTATATTTTGAAACCTGTGAATGAGTTTGAATTTGTTGAAGCCATTAGCAACGCGCTCAAACGTATTGACGAAGCAAATGACGAAGCTCAGGTGGATAATTTTATTGCTCACTATGGCAAGGATGAACAGCGTAAGAAAATGGTTTTACGTACCTCAGATTCGATGCATATAATTGAGATAAATGATATAATGTATTGTAAAAGTGATAATAGCTACACAACTTTCTACATTAAAGATCAAAAGGAAATTGTAGTTTCGAAAGGAATAAAAGAATATGCTGAGCTTCTTGAAGAGTACCGGTTCATTCGACCACATCAATCTTATTTGGTTAGCCTCGATTATATCCAACGTATCGATAAGTCGGATGGTGGATTTATTATTTTAAATAATGGTAAAGAGATTCCCGTATCGTCGCGTCGCAAACAAAGCCTGTTGCAACTCCTTGATCAGTTGTAAAAAACTTAAGTATTGTTTTAATCTCAAAAACAAATTCAAAAGAAATGATTGCAGTTTCAAACTGAGAAGCTGCAAATTCAAGTTGATGCATATTTAAGGTAGAAGCCGGTATTACTTTTAGGTTGTAATTAAAAATTAAAACCTAATAAAATGAAAAAAACTAAGATTCTACTTTTGATGGCAGTGGTGCTAGCTACTGGATTAACTGCAAGTGCTCAAGACTCAAAAATTATGGCAGGAGCCGGCTTGGATTATGCGAGTGAAATTAAAAACTTCGGTATTCACCTAAATGGCCTATATCTGATTAATGATACTTGGGAGGCCGATGCTGGTTTTACTTATTACTTCAAAAAGGATTATACAACCTGGTCGGCTCTTAATTTTAATGCACACTATGTTTTTAGTGCTGATGATAAAATGAGTTTCTACGCCCTGGCTGGCCTAAACATGACCTTTTATAAATTTAAGATAGAAAATCCTCTTTCAGGCTACAATATGGGCGGAGATGGATATGGTGGTTATGATGGTGGTGAGTACTACGATGAGTACGATCCATATGCTGACATGGTTAATACCCTTGCGGGAGATATTGAGGACAGTGGCAGTGAAGTAGGTGTGAATTTAGGAATAGGCGGGCGATTTGCCTTATCAGAGCAATTATACTTAATGGGTGAAGTAAAATACACTGTTGGAGGCGCAGATTACTTTAATATTGGAACCGGCATATTGTATCATTTCTAGTTTTAGATGATGATAAAATTGGTTCTAAATGTTCTAGTTTGCGTTTAGTGTTTTTATACCCTTGAATGTTAAATTCGTATAAAATAATTTTATACACAGTTCATTGTATATGTGGTTAATGAACGATTTGAGGTGATCTTTAGTGGAGTAGTGGTTATATGATATTCCTTATCGACTCGTTTAAAGGTTGCCTCAAACTCATTATTCCGCACATATAAGCAATCACTTAACAACTGTTTTAAATCTAAGTTATGAAAACAATAATTATAATTGGTTTTTTGTTATTGACTTGGCACATGCAAGCACAGGTGCAGGTTGATGTTGGCAATAAAGTAGAGAAAAAAACTAATCAGAAAGCCAATCAAAAAACAGACGAAGCAATTGATAAAACCTTTGATAAGCTCGAAGAAGGTATAGGTTCATTATTTGGTAAAAAGAAAAAAAAGAATAATAAAGTTTTAGAAGAGGAGAGTACATCAGTTAATAACTCTTCTTCAGATGTTTCGCCAGATGTCACGGATGACAATAACTCACCTCTTATTGAGCACAATGTCAAATGGAGTAAATTTGATTTTGTACCTGGAGATGAGGTTATTTTTGAGGATGCCCCCAACCTTATGGAGGAAAATGGTGAGTTTCCGAGTCGTTGGGATCTAAGTCAAGGCCAGGTTGAAATAATGATGGTGAATGAGGAGAATGTAATTGGCTTTGTTGATGGTAGTCCTGAAATAATTCCTTATTTAAAGAATTCAAAAGAAGATTATTTACCGGAGGTATTTACCGTGGAGTTTGATATTTACCGACCAGCATACGGTAATCGATTTAGTTTGTATTTGTACGATCGTAAAAACCAGATACCTCTAGATAAAGGCGAATTAGAAATAAATTTGAATAGAGCTGATATTGCAGATATTACCAGTGAATATGATTCCGGTAAATCCAATGAACAAGGTAATTGGATACATGTATCTGTTGCATATACAAAAGGGAAATTGAAGGTTTATCTTGATGAAAACCGATTAATTAATATACCACGTTACGAACCTAATCCTTCAGGTCTATCTTTTCAAGCGTATTGGGCCGAAGCAGAAGGTGATAAGTTGTGGTATATGAAAAATGTACGCATTGCAAAAGGTGGTGTGAAATATTACGATAGGATATTGAGTGATGGAAAGATAATTTGTAATGGCATACGTTTCGATGTTAATAAGGCAACTTTGAAGCGCGAAAGTATGGGGCCAATAAATAAAATTTACGAATTAATGCATAAGCAACCTGACCTAAACTTTAGTGTTGAAGGGCATACGGATGCAGATGGTGATGATGCCAAAAATCAGACCCTATCGGAGCAAAGGGCTAAAAAAGTGATGAATCAGTTATGCAGTATGGGGATTTCGGCTGATAGATTAAGTTATAAAGGTTTTGGAGAAAGTATGCCACTTGATAATAATACCACTCCCGAAGGCAAAGCAAATAACCGTCGCGTTGAATTTGTGAAGAAGTGAGGGTAGAGCCAAGCTTGCTTGAGCTATGCCGAGCGCCGAACAAATCAGGAAACAATTTGTGAAGAAGTGAGGGTAGAG